>JABGZQ010000080.1 GCA_018674655.1 Fidelibacterota bacterium
CGCACTCATAATGCGTAGGTTCCAGGTTCGAATCCCGGTGGGCCCACATCAGGGTTCAAGGATCCAAGTGCAAAAGAGTACTCACCATTATTGTCAATCAACGAAGTTAAGTCTAACTTTATTAACTGACTTTCCGTGATTGAAAAGACTGTATCAATGGGAGTCAATTGGCTCTTGTCAACAAATCCAATATTCTTACTATTAAATGATTCATTCCAGCCCTTATAACCATATTTATAAAGTACAATTCCTCCACTCATAGAATATTTTTTATAAGGCATGAGGTTAAGTTCAATTTTATAACCATTATTAATTGAATTAGGTATATCAAAACGCATGAACGATAATCGATTATTTGATACCACCATTAAACTATCCGGATCTTTTGTTTTAATGCCAATTACTGTCGTATCTATAGAAACATCGTTTAATGGGTACGAGCGATCTTTCACAGTAAAGTTCCATGTGGGGCTTGATACCCCGTCGACGGTTACGCTCCAATGATAGGTACCTCCAGGTTCGAAAGTCTCAAATAGCACATTATTGGGGTATTGAAATGTTTTAATTCGGTTTACACCTGGCCCTGATATGGTGACCGTAGCACTTACATTGGTATAATCTTTTTTGTATGGATAGTTAAAAGCAATACCATATTCCAAAGAGATGTCTGTTGCTCCATCGCTGGGTATGGGTACACTGGGATGGGGATATCGATAGCCCGGAATCCAATAAGCCGAATCTCCATATTCATATGGGCCGATGTCCGGTGCCTCACCAATAAATTTACGGTTTTGACCTGGGAAGTCAGGTCGGTGATTAAAGATTTTATCTGTGCCATCATTTATACCTTCAATGATAATGCCACCATCAATAAGAGCCGAACCTTTTTTGGGTCTAAAATCATAATTTTGAATTTTGTTTTTTATTGGACCAACCCCGTGGATATCTAATAGGTTTTGATCAGAATATGCTTTATTTGTACTCCAAGGATTTTCCAATTCAACATCAAGATTGTAATAAGGAGCGCCATTTTCTTTAATTTCTATACCTCGTCGTCTATTATTGAAGCTTGTGATATTTCTTAAGTAATAAATCCCTGAGGAGTCTAATTGAATAGGGCTTTTAAATGCTCCTTTTTCAGGCATACAATCCAAAGCCATACATTCAAAATCAAAATCAACCGCAGAATTTTTTATTTTGGAATTTGCATTGCCTACTGCTCCTGGGTTTTTTTTGTCAATTCCCTGATATTTATAATCAGGCAAGCTTATATCTGTCCTTTTACTATCATTTGCTAACACGTGGTAAACATCATGCCAATCTCCCTTTAGTCGATACCCACGACTATTTCCAACACTGACCATATGATGCATATCTGCGTGGTGACCGCTTGCCGTACTGTTCCACCGAATTCCATTCCAGCGTGGAGCGTTGATGACCCAAGAATATCTGGTCGTAGATGAATCGGTTGAAGAACCATTTCTTTGTATTCCGCTGCCATCACCATAATCAAATATATTTTCAATACGTATGTATTCTAACAAAGATCTAAAACCCCCAAAAATACCTGCACTGTTACTATTCATTACGGTGATATAGCGCCAAACATCTGTCCCATATTCATTTATTTTTCCATTTGAACCTACTCTATAGTTTCTCGCTGAGGTCACATAATGATGGGAACCTGAAAACCATGAATGTTTGGTAAAAAGAATATTTTCCATTTCGGCATACATATGCCTATTATGAAATAGAGGCGGGGCATTATTACTATTTTCAAATACTAAGTTTTTCCACCAGCTATATTCGCCAAGAATAGAACCATTCCTTATTTTATCCGCGTACATATCTGTACTGAAAGAAAACTTGGAATTTTCTACTGTCAAATAATCACAGTCGTAAGCACTGAGTGGTCCAGAATAAATATGAAGATTCCTAAACTCCATATTATCAGATTGTTGCATTAAAATTAATCCTACCTTTGTTCTTATTCTGACATTATTCTTATCAGGAATAAACCCAACGCTTGGATATAAATAAAGTGTGCTTGTACCAGGATCAAATGACCATTCTTCAAGAGTATCTAGGAATGCAAGTTCACCACCACGATAACCTAAATCGTAACTTGTTTCAGACCCAAAAGTTTTGGTTACAGGTGAATGTATGGTAATCCCTTCGCCCTTGTTTACTCCATATTTATAAATTGATGTTGGTGAGCTATCATCAATACCTCTTGGATCACCATTAATTGAGTCTGTTGGATTTTTAAAATTTACTGGCATTGCCATCATCATGTAACGGTCATTTACAAATACAGTATAAACCGAATCCATTCTAACTCCATAGCGATATGATAATGAATCAAAATCAATCACTGTTTTATATATATTATGACCATTGTGATTATAGGGTACCCATTCAGTATTCAATGGAATGGTGCCATCAATAATAACATTCTCATCTGGGGATCCTTCTATCTTCACATCATTTAATTTAAATCTCGTTATATACTCTGAATATCGACCCCCTTTGATAAGAACACGATCGCCAGGTGTTGCATCATCCAGGGCACTATTGATCGTAGGATAGGGACAGTTTACTGTACCATCTGGACTACTACATTCGTTTGATGAAAAACTCTGCATCACATTGACATTTTTTATGATACCGTGGTTCTGATTAGGACTTAGATCGATCAATTGATAATCACCATTTATATCCATGGGGTAATAAGCGACCAAATTCGTTTCAGCGCCAGACAAACGAGTGTTCATGTTATTTTTTATTTCGGATTCACTCCTGGCTACATCCCACATTCTTACTTCATCTATACTTCCTTGAAGATTTAAGCCTATATATTTTATAGGCGTATTTAAGGGTGTTTTTCCAGCCGCCCCAGTATATGTGTGAATTTGACTTCCATTTAGAAATAAAATATAATTGGTACCATCGAATGTTACTGCTATGTGGTACCAGCCCGGTGTTGCAATAACATCCTTAGCCATATAACTGGAGAATGTTGAACCATCTCCAAATCCATAATGTATACCTGTACCATATCCAATCAATCTCACTGATGGAGAAATGTCATTTGCTTTTGGGCCTGTCGGCGCGTAACCTATAATATCTTGAGTAGAATTTCCCTTTTGGTCAGAATATATCCAGGCTTCTTGAGTGAATGTAGAGCCTAATACAATTGCTTTGGATGAAATATCAATCGTATCAGGAGTTGCTGCAGGATTAGCTATAAAATTTTTTTCCTCCTTATTCACATCAAAAGAATCAAAGCGAAGGAAGTTATCTGTTTGATACTGTGAACGTGAGTTCTTATCCACAATGAGGTCATCAGCTATTAAAAATGCAGATGATAGCAGTATAGCAAATAATTGTTTTTTTCTTATAGTTATCACTACTTTTTCTCCCACGATGAAAATTTTGATCTATCAGTTTGTATTTCCATAGCCGCCATTATCAACACTGAGGCGAGCATTAATGCGTGGATTGATATACTTTCAATTAAAAAGATATAATAAAATAAATTATAAACAAAGATAATAGTGGAGTATTTTACTCCACTATTATCTTTGTTTTATCTATTAATATTTAAAATAAAAATAATAGACTAATAAAATTATAATTGTAATACCCCGCACAACAGGGGGGCACCAATTCCTCGAATTGTGCAGCAAAATGTGTTGGGATTTCTTCTATTATTGGTGGCAAAATACTTTTACAAGCTTTCTCTCCAAAATTTATGATTTTCATCTCTTCTATCTAAATGTAAGAAAATCTATATTAAATTTGAC
>JABGZQ010000082.1 GCA_018674655.1 Fidelibacterota bacterium
AAACTTTCTTTTTCTTTATTTAGCGGTAGTGGTATTCGTTTTTCTACCATGTACTCTATAAACGAAGATACCTGGCATGGTTATGATCATGGATTTAAATATAATCCTGATGGTATGGGGGCATCTCATCGTCGAACAGATTTTCTCTCTTTTCATTGGAATCACTTAATATCCCAGAAATTATTTTATGATATTAAACTATCCTCAATGAAAAATTATGGAGGAAACTATTTATATGAGAACCCATTGGACTCAAGTTATGTACATGATCGGTATTTAGAAAATTATGGTCCTGGGTTTTTCATGGGTGGACAGCAAAAAGATCATAGCGAAAGAACATCAGATATCTTAGGCGCAAAATTTGACTTAAACTGGCAGATTAATAAAAATCATAACATCAAGTCAGGGTTGCAATATTCAAACTATACAATAGATAATCAATGGCATCAAATTCGAAATGAATATTTTGGAACCCCAGATGAAAACTTGATTTATAAACCAAAGATCTTCCCTGATTCTACACTCTATGCTGATGTTTACGTGGTCAAGCCAGTTGAAATGTCGGCCTATATTCAAGATAAAATGGAATTTGATGATATGGTCATCAATTTTGGTTTACGCTATGACCTTTTTGATCCCAAGTCTGCTTTACCTTCTGACCGCAGAAACCCTGCCAATCAACTTGCCCTTCCGGATTCGATGATGTCTGCGTATCCAAAGGCAGATCCTCAGGTTCAGATCAGTCCACGCTTTGGATTAGCTTACCAGCTTGGTAGTTCGGCTATTCTACATTTTAGTTATGGGCATTTTTTCCAAATGCCACCCATGTATTCTTTGTATCAAAATCATTCATTTTTGGTTGCCCCAAGTGACCATGCGACCCTCATGGGAAATTCAGAGTTGAGAGCAGAAAAAACGATTACGTATGAAGTAGGATTATGGCAAGAATTAGCCAAAGGTATGGGTTTAGAGGTTTCATTGTTCTACCGTGATATTTACAACCTGCTAAGTACAAAGGTCTTTAGCACTTATAACCAGATCGAGTATGGTCTTTATAGTAATAAGGACTATGGAAATGCTCGGGGATTAGAGGTCAAATTTGATTTTAATTCCGGACCAATTTCATCATGGATCAATTATACCCTACAGTATACTCGAGGCAATGCAGATAATCCTACGCAGACTTTTTCCCGATCAGGTGCCAGCATGGACCCTGTGAATAGATTTATCCCCATGAGTTGGGATCAGCGACATACGTTTAATGCTACGTTTGCCTATAGCAAACCTAAGTATGGTGTTTCTATAACGGGATATTATAACTCTGGATCGCCCTACACTTTTTCACCAATTGAAGAAAGCCGGCTATCGCGAGTGAACCTCTACCCAAATAATGATTACCGGCCCACTAAATATCATGCAGACTTGATGGCTCACTACAACTTAAGTGTAACGGATAAATACAAAATCAACTTCAGACTGGCAGTATACAATGTGTTTGACCGTCTGAATGAGAACTGGGTAGATAGCCGAACGGGACGAGCCTATACAGCAGTAATCAAAGATACAGACTTGGCAGGCCACCGGAGTAATTTTAATGATTATGAAGATCGCATTAAGAATCCTGCCATGTTTGCAGCACCTCGTATGATCAAATTTTCAACTGGAATCAACTTCTAATGAAAAAGTTATTTTATATACTATTGCTAACTAGCCTTATATTTTCTCAAGGGAAAAAGTATGAAGGGCCAGACGATCCGGCCGGTGATATTGCAGCGGAACGAGAAGGCTATATGACTGGGAATCGTGTATTTCTTTACTTTCGAAATACTACAGAGCTTTCTGACTGGCCCAAAGTAAATGTATCTAGATGGCCCAATAATTTAGATGGCGTAAAAATGGTGGATGGCATTGGTCTGTTGGTTGGTGCAAAAATTTATATTAAAGACGATCCTACCACTAAAATTGACTCTACAGTTGTATCTGATCCGCTTGAGATCGGCGATGGAGAGGGTCTACATAAATTGTATTTTCTACAAACCAGTTATCGGGAAGAAATGGATGTCAATCCTGCAGGTACATTTGAATATGGTTTTTATCCTGCTTTTGGTTATTCCAATGAAACCAGTGAATATCCGGCCATGAGCAACCGACCAAGCTCTTGGCCACCGGATGGATGGCCATCAACAGGAACAAGTACGAAGTGGCCCGGTGAATGGGATGGACGATTTGGCCGAGGTGTAATCTATGCAGATATGGAAACCTATTTTGTCGCCAATGATGCTCAAGATCAGGAATATCTTGAACTTCCAGACCGAGTGCGATACTATCCTCGCGGGAATAAAAAAATTGGTGAAATACGTGATAATGTTACTATTGGAAAGAATAATCCATGGGGTGGTTTAGGCTTAAGAGTCGAAGCAAGAGGATTTCAGTGGAATAATCCCCAAGCCCGGGATGCGATTTTTTGGGAGTATAATATTGCAAATATTTCTGATTATGATTTGACTGAAGTGGCATTTGGTTACTGGGTAGACAATGCCATCGGTAACGATGGTAATGATGAATTGGCTTATTTCAATATTGATCTGGATATGTCTTATTCATGGGACATAAATGGAGTTGGCTCGGGCGGCTTACCAACAGGAACAATGGGATTTGCCTACCTTGAAAGCCCCGGATTGGCCTACGATGATATAGATAACGATGAGGATGGGATTCTAAATGAAAAACGGGATAATGTAGCTACGACAAAAGTAGGTCCAACTGATGGTATATATGATGTGGATAAATTTTTATCATTTTTTAAGGTAGACCTGGCAGATCTCAAAGAGCATTGGGACGCAGATGAAGATCAGGATTGGCAAGATGGTGAAGATCTGAATAATGATGGAGTGTATCAAATAACTGAATATTTTGGGGATGATATTGGATTAGACGGTGTCGCTCCGACTGAATTGAACTATACAGGGCCCGATGAGGGTGAAGGCAATCACAAACCGGATTATGTTGAAGGCGTTGGCTCTGAGCCAAATTTTGCTGTTACGGATGTTTCAGAATCTGATATGATTGGCTTAACTGCTTTTCGTTTATTTCCCGTTCCCAGTCATGCGCAATCAAATAGCACCTGGTGGTTTAAAAATGATCAAGCCATGTGGGAATTGATTGGTGAAAATATTCTCGAAGAATACATGGACCAAATTTCAAATTTGATAGAAGTATTTGCATCAGGTCCGTTTCCTTTATACAAAGGGCGAACAGAACGGATCTCCATGTCTGAGTTGCATTCATATGATCCATTGGAAGGATTAAATTCCCCTGCACACACTGCGCCCGCATTGTATGAACTGAAAAAAATTGTTCAAGTAATCTATGAAAAAGATTATCGCTTCGCACAGCCACCTAAAATGCCAACTTTGACTGCAACACCAGCTGATGGCAAAGTTATACTTACCTGGGATAATATTTCTGATACAAAAACAAGAGATCCGTTCCTTGGTAATATAAACGATTTTGAAGGATATAAACTCTTCCGTGCAACAGATAAATATTTTTCAGATGCCGAAGTCATTACGGATGGTTATGGAACACCTATGTTTATGAAACCTATTTTTCAATGTGATTTAAAGGACGGAAAATTCGGTTTCACTGATTTTGGATTAGTCAATGGCGTTGCTTATAATCTAGGATCTGATACAGGAATCTCGCACGTTTTTGTTGATAATACAGTTATGAATGGGCGAACCTACTATTATGGACTCGTGGCCTATGATTATGGTGCACCCCATATTGGACCAGGAATATCACCATCTGAGAATAATGTAGTGGTGGAACTTGACGAAGCAGAAGAAGTCAGATCCATTGGTAAAAACGTAGCCATAGTAACTCCTTTTAAACCAGCTGCCGGCTATGTAGCTCCAGATATTACAATAGATGAC
>JABGZQ010000041.1 GCA_018674655.1 Fidelibacterota bacterium
AGTGATCCGGGTGAGACTCGAACTCACGACCAATGGCTTAAAAGGCCACTGCTCTACCAACTGAGCTACCGGATCAACTTAGCAATTTTCTTTACCTTAGAGAACTCGGTAGCGAAGTTGTCTGTCCCGCAGAATGCGGGAAGCTACCGGATCATATAAAAAGGTTGAGAACGCTTCAAAAATTGGTGGCAAAGTTAAGTTAATATCCCTGCGATTCACAGGGAAAAAGCGTCAATCTATAGACCCCTCTATACAAGTTGTATCAAAACCGCCACGGGTATTATAAATTGTGGTAATACGAATTCTATCCGAATTTAAAACTGTTTTTAAATCATTGTAAATTCGCTGGGTAACATTCTCTTGATAAATACCAACATTTCGAAAACTAATGAAATAATATTTTAGGGATTTTAGCTCAATACATTTCCCACCCACGGGATAATATTCAATTTTAACATAGGCCAAATCTGGTAACCCACTGAAGGGACAAACAGCACTAAACTCATCTGTTTCAGTCATGATATATTGGTTGGGACTATCGAACGAGAAAGTCTCCATTAGTTCAGGTTGAATATGATCTTCCCCTTTAAATGAAAATTGTTTACCTGCCGGTTTAGCCATGTTTATCCTCGATTAAGAATGGTATTGGTTGCATGAATGCGTTTTTCAATTTGTTCTCCGTTATTGAATATATGTGTTAGTATAATTATTCTCCAATGGGCAAAATTATTTAGGATATGTTAATGGATCTGTGATGTTTGCTTCTTTGAAGCCTTTTATCCGAAGGGTACATGCATCACAGTGGCCACATGGATTTGCATTTTCAAAAGGGTCATAACATGATCGTGTAAGGCCGTAGTCCACACCTAATTTTATACCTCTTTTAATAATATCAGCTTTGTTCATTTCCATCAAAGGCGTATGAATAATAAATTGATTATTTCCTTCAACCCCAGATTTTGTAGCGATGTTTGCCATCGATTGAAATGATGCAATATATTCAGGGCGACAATCGGGATAACCACTATAATCGAGGGCATTCACACCAATAAAGATATCATTGGCTTTGAGTACTTCGGCATAAGCGAGTGCAAAGGAAAGAAATATTGTATTTCTTGCCGGTACATACGTCACTGGGATTTCATCTGAAAGTATTGAATCGCCTCTGTCTTTTGGTACTTCGATTTCGTCTGTGAGTGCAGAGCCACCAAATAAACTTAAATCAATATCTGATATTAAATGGTCCTTGGCCCCAAGAGAATTGGCAATTTTCCGGGAAGCATCAATTTCGATTTTATTTCGTTGGCCATAACGGAATGAAAGGGCAAAAGGTGTAAATCCTTCCTTTTTAGCGATAGCTAAACAGGTTGTGGAATCCAATCCACCGGATAATAAAATGACAGCTTTTTTCATATGATTTAATATTATTTTGGCAATGAAATTACGCATAATTACACTCTTGAAATCGAATTCAGAATCACCTATTTTCTAGTCAGTATATTGAAAAAGTGGAATGGATTACTGTATGAAAAAATGGATATTACTATTCAGCCTTTTTTGGGGATGTCAAGAAGATCAGCCTGAGCCATTTGATGAAACGTTGCCAAAAATTGATTTTACCAAATTCAGTATTGTTGCATCGGGTGGCGGATTTGGCATGCCAACAACTTATGCTTTATCATTTTTTGCCACAATAATAAATCAAACTGATAATGTATTTAAAACCTATCGCCAGAATATTAGTTTTACCGCAGCCAATGGGAATCAGGTTAATGGACAAGTCACATTACCCATGTTTCGATGGCTCTGCCCCTTTGACACGCTGAACGGTGGTGGGAATTCAGTTAGTTTTGAAGAGGGATTTATTGATTCTGTCATTACTTGGGAAATGATTGAAACTGGAACAATTATAACATATGGGGTTGGAGACGAATGTGATGACTAAGGTCGCTGAGCCACCATCATAATTTCTACCAGAGCGTCTCGAGGGATTCGCGCTGCTTCAACCACTGCTCTTGCCGGAGGCCTTTCATTAAAATAGGTAGCATATACCGAATTCATGGCCTTATAGTGATTTAAATTCGATAGAAACACTTGGGTCTGGACCACATCATCGAACTGATACCCGGCCGCATCCAAAACAGCATTTAAATTTTGCATCACACGGCGGGTCTGAACTTCTATACCGCCTTCAACCAATTTTCCTGATGAAGGATCCAAGGCGATTTGACCGGCAAGATAAAGGGTGCCATCAACCAATATTGCTTGGGAATATGGCCCGATAGCTTTGGGTGCTTGATCGGTGGCAATTACTTTTATTAACCTATTTGATTCACTTTCACATGCTGTAAAAAGAACAGCTCCCATGAAGAATATTTTTTTTATCATCAAACGCCGTTTTTTAATATAGTCTCCATGGCATCGGAAAAACGGTCGATTTCTTCAATGGTGGTATATACATGTGGTGTGACGCGGCATCCAGTAAATTCTTTATGGTTGATAGCCACAACAAAAATACGATATTTACTCCAAAGGTGTTTTGCCACATCAGATGTTTCAATCCCTTCAATCTGAACCGTAGCAATGGCACATCCTTTTTTTGGGTTTAAACTTGTATGGAGTGTAATGCCATCGTGTTTTAGCAATCTTTTTGCCCAACGATCCCTCAAATAGGTTAGACGTGCCTCCTTATTTTTACTGCCGATTCCCTGGTGAAAAGTTAGGGCATCACCAATAGCGAGATAATTTGCTGCAGGGTGGGTCCCGATTTCTTCAAATTTTCGGATATCGTCTTTACCACATTCATTTGATGCTTGGAGTGGCCATAATCCAGGGATTTTATTTTTCCGGACATAAAGCATTCCAGTACCGTGGGGGGCGCATAACCATTTATGCAGACTGGTTGCATAATAGTCACACTCTAGGTCAGTCATGTCAAAATCGAAATGTGCAAAGGCGTGTGCCCCGTCAACAATGACAGGGATATCGTATTTTCGTGCCATGCGGACTACTTTTTTCACTGGCAGAATTTGACCGGTAAGGTTTATCATATGGCACATGAGAATCATTTTCGTTTTGGGTGTAATATTTTTTTCAAACAAATGAACTATCTCATTATCATTTTCGGCCGGCACCGGAATTTTAAACTGCTTCATCACAATACCATCCCGGCATTCTCGCTGCTTAAATGTATTAATCATACGTCCATAATCCTGAGTGGTGGTGAGCACTTCATCACCAGAGGATAAGTCCAGCCCATTTTGTACAATCTGCAGTCCTTCTGTTGCATTCCGTGTGAGCGCAATTTCCTCAGGACTGCATTTAGAAAACCGGGCCAGCCTTCGACGAACGGGTTCACGTTGGGGTTCCAGGATTCGCCACATAGAATAGGCAGGTGACGTGTTGGAAAAATCGAGATGCCGTTTCATGGCTTCCTGCACCACCCTGGGTGCGGGGCTAACACCGCCATTATTCAAGTTAATCATACTTCGGTCAGCCGTGTACCCTTGCTGGATTTCGCGCCAGAAGGATTCATCTCTGGCAATATCTTTTGGATTCCCGGCTGTACTTCGAATTCCTGATAATGCTTTAGCCATTAATGTGGGGTTGGCCATGACTACTGAGGCTACAGCTGCCGGTTTGGCGATGGTATCAAAAAATTGACGTCGATTGATATTCTGCATAAGACCTCCAATAAATATGTAATTAAAGCAGGGGTAAGTTTAATGCCTGTATGAATAAATAGCAAACTTGAGAGTCGTTAACAAAAATGTGCCCGCGGGAGGATTTGAACCCCCGGCCAAGTGATTAAGAGTCACCTGCTCTACCAACTGAGCTACACGGGCTAAAATGGGGTTAAAAAATTATGGTTTTTTATTTCATTCCCAAAGAAAATTCACCACTTAAAGTGATACTTTAAACCTTGCAGAAAAAAAAGTTAAAAAAACAAATAATCCCTATTGCGTTCAATTTTTCTATGCCGTTATATTGGGGGACCTCTTTGGAAGGATTCTTGATAGAATTCGAATAAAAGGGGTTGGTAAAAGAAAAAGTGATTAGGCTCTGGGTTGGCGTTCGGGGCCTTAATTTCGGAAATTAGCCGCAGCATTTTCATGAAACATTGAAGATTTTGCGGCATTTCCTTTTTTAGGGGTAAATTCCCAATGTTAATTGAAAATGGGGGCGATCGGTTTCGACGGGATATGCGTCGTCTTAAATGGCATATCGAGGCCCAGGCATCTCGTTAATCACCTGGAAAAACCATAAATGCCGATTACGGCTACATGGCCGCTGCTTAATTAAGCTGGCCCGTCCTGGATTTGGTGCGCCTATGGCCGGATTCAAGGACGTCAATTTCATAGGCTGGTTCTGATTGTTGTCTGTGATATCAGAATAAGACATTAACAGACTTTGCTCATAATGGCTGTGTCAACGGAGCAGTTATGGGTAAGCCTAATCCGCTTGACTAAATATGTAGATGTTTATTGTGATTCTATTTCGGACGGGAGTTCGATTCTCCCCGCCTCCACTTCATTTAAGCGATCATGATCGCCTTCATTCCGTTCCGGAGGCCAAGTTCCATAATATTTTATAATCTATTAAAGATTGTCTCGACACCGTTTATGACAAACTGCACGGCAATTACCATGAGCATGAGTCCCATAATACGTTGAATAACACGCATACCAGTAAGTCCAATTTTAATACTTAATCGATCCCCTGCTCTCAGAATATAATAAAATATAGTCATGGTAATTAAGACGGCGACCAACAACGTACCAAGACTATAAGTTGTTGGTGTTTTTGCTGATAGAAGCATGACACCCGTAATCGCACCAGGACCGGTAATCAATGGAATACCAATGGGGCTGATAGCTATTTCATCAGCATCTCCCGTTTCTTTAAATTCTTCTTGTTCAGTATCCGTTGTTCTTGTGCGTCCCACCTTAGCTTCCAACATGCGAAGACCACTTCGAAAAAATAAAATGCCCCCCATTATTTGAAATGCTTCAACGGTAATACCATAAAGTTTAAATATTATGGAACCGAGAATGGTAAAGACAAGAAGTGTGATCGTGCCGGTGCTCACACCTTTTTTTGCGATTTTTAATCGGTCGTCAAGTGTAAATCGTTCTGTCATTACTACAAATATTGGCGTAATGCCTAGTGGATTTATTACTGTAAATAGAGTTGTAAAACATAGAATGAGGAATTGAAGTTCCGTGTCGATAAAACCAGACATTTACATTTTTTCCGGTGACGAGATACCCAATAACCCCAATCCATTTGAAAGAATGATTCGAGTGGCTCTCGCAAGGGCGATTCGAGCATTCGTCAGATCAGAATCATCAGTGATTACGCGGCATTCAGCATAAAATTTGTGAAAGCGATTTGCCGTTTCATGTAAATATGTCGCGATTGTTTGAGGCTCTAGAGACTGAAGCATGCTTTCAGTGATGGTTTGAAACTCCTCCAGCTTTTTTAATAACTTAATCTCGGTTGGGTTATTTAATAATGTAGAATTGAATTCACAGTCTGTAGATATCTCCATGGATTCACCATGTTTGATAATGTTACAAATTCTGGCATGGGCATATTGAAGATAATACACCGGATTTTTTTCAGATTGGTCGGCGGCCAAATCTAAATCAAAATTGAGATGGGTATTCATGCCACGCATAATAAAAAAGTAACGCACGACATCCGCACCGACTTCATCCACCAGATCATCCATTGTAACAAAATTTGCTTTTCGCGTGGACATTTTTATCTTTTCTCCACCACGAAGCAAAGTAACAAATTGGTAAATAAGTACGCGAATATTGTCTGTGTTTTCACCAAGCGCATTCAACGCCAATAATACATCTGGATATGCATCTGTGTGGTCCGAACCAAAGATATCAATAATGAGATCAAAACCACGGGCAATTTTATTTCTGTGATAAGCTGTGTCTGGTACACGATAGGTAGGTTCACTTGAACTTTTGATATATACACGATCCTGGTCTTTGCCTAAAGCCGAGGCTTTAAACCACGTTGCACCGTCTTTTTCATAAATAAGATCTTTACTTTTGAGTTCTTCAAGAAATCGGTCAATGTCGCCATTCTCATAAAAAGTTTTTTCATTGGTGAACTGATCAAAATGGATACCAAGATTATTCAAACTTATTTTGATATCAGCAAAAATGGTTTTTTCAGCTTGTTCCTTAAAGATTGGATCTTCAGTTGATAAATCTCTTCCTTTGTCCTCCAAGATGGTTTGGGCTATATCTTTAATATAAGTTCCTTGATAACCATCTTCCGGAAATTCAAAATGTGTACCTAAAATTTCGAAATAACGGGCTTTTACTGATTCACCCAGTATTCGCATTTGGCGGCCCGCATCGTTGAAATAATATTCCCGGGTAACATCATATCCATGCCATTCGAGAATATTTGAAACGGTATCACCCAAAACAGCATTCCGCCCATGCCCTACAGTAAGAGGTCCAGTTGGATTTGCACTCACAAATTCTACATTGGCTTTTTTGCCTTTGCCGGAAAGGCCACGCCCAAATTGATTGTTTGTTAATATTTCGGATAAAATTTGGTAATAATAGGTCGGAGCTATTTTGAAATTGATAAATCCGGGTGGCGTAACGGTAATTTCTTCAATAAGCGTTACTGAAACATCAAGATGATCCTTGATATTATTTGCAATTTGAATGGGCGTTATCCCTGTATCTTTTGTAAGTGTGAGGGCTACATTGGTTGCAAAATCACCAAAATCAGGATTATTTGGATGAGATAGCTTTATATCCCGCTTTGGAAGCCCAAGAGCGGAAAGAGAATCAGTCAGCGATTGTATTAACTGGGGTAAAATCATCATCAGAGTATTCAGTTGTGGGTGCATCAGCCCAAAGTTTTTCAATTTGATAGTAATTTCGTTCAGTGGTTCGAAAAATATGAACAATAACGTCAATATAATCCAACAATATCCAATTCAGTTGTTCATATCCCTCAACACGGATTGGTTTGTGATCTGTGTTTCTCCGAACGGAATCAGCAATCGCTTTCACCTGGATATCGGTTTCAGCTGAACAAATAATAAAATAATCGGTAATACTTGTCAGTTTTTTCACATCAATACTAAGGATTTGATCTCCTTTCATATTCAATGCTATTTGAGCAATTTGCGATGCCAAATCACTAGAAGTGATCGCAACAGCAGATGAAGTATTTGTCAAAGTGTTAAGCTTAATTATTTAAATAAGATTGTATCGGTGGAATCGTATGATAATCTTTACCGATAATCAATGTAAGATCAACATCTATATTGGGATCTACTGACGTTATAATTTGTTCTTTATTTTCAATATCAAAACCCAGTGCGGCGGCAACAAATTTCATTCCTTTTACATTTTCATTTCTTTGGATCAGGATAGTCTTGGCATATTCAAAATGGTCTGCATTCTCGGAACGAACCACATCCACTTGTTTTTTTCTTAATAGATCTGAAAATTTTGCAGCGAGGCCCGGTTCTCCACATCCATTTAATATCTCAACTTCAACCTCAAATATGGGGTTTTCTTCATAAATATCTATGGCCAGCTTAGGGGTATCAGGCAATGATGGGAATTTGACTTCTATTGGAATACCGCTTTGTGTTTGCCTACCGGAAAAGGAGAAAATAAAGGCAACCAACAAAAGAGACATAACAGCAATGCCGGTGTTGATTAACCCCATGCGCTGTTTTTTGCCCCGAGAATTTTTTCGAGTACCTGAAATTTTTTTGAATGATTTACTGCGTTTTAACTTGGCCACTATCGCGTATGATACAGGCTAGAGTATGGGCTGGCATAGCCATACCTTGGATAATTATTCATGCTGAATTTCACAAATAAATTTTCAGTAGGTTGATAATCCAAGCTGGCGCCATAATAAATTTGAGATCCACCGAGTCCGTTTTTTGCATAAGGGTTAATACCACCCATGGGTGAAGCTAAGCTAAACTGGGTAGACAAGGTCAAATTATTTTTTAACATATAATTCATTTGATTTGTATAGGCACCAACAGACATTGATTGACCGCCGAAACTCATCATACTCATTCCAAAATTATGGTTCATGGAAAAGCGACTGGGGTCTATCAATGATAATCCTTGGGCATGGGATAGCCCACGTGTATTTACCGGAACACTTTGATTGGGTATTTGCGAACGAAATTGTCCGAATGCCAGAGCAGAGAGTACGGCAAGAGTTGTTATTCCTTTAATGATCGGCTTCATATCTATGGTAAAAGTACAAAGAAAAGACCGTATTTGTTCCAGTCAATTTTGATTTATTTTCGACGATCAATTACAGCGCCACCCAGACATTCATTATCACGGTAAAAAACGACAGATTGTCCGGGTGTAATGGCAAATTGTGGTTTGTCAAATACCACCGTACATCGATCTTGAGATAATTCAGTAATTTTACATTTCTGATCTGATTGTCTATATCTAATTTTAGCTGAAAGACCGGATAAATCCTCAGGCACTAATCCACGGATCCAATGAATCTGATCTGCGAATAATTGTTTATGATAAAGTGCCGGATGGGTGTGTCCCTGGGCGACAATTAGAACATTTCGATATAAATCTTTTTCAGCTACAAACCAAGGTGCCTCAAGTTTACCATATCCACCACCTATACCCAGACCTTTTCTTTGGCCTATTGTATAATACATAAGGCCATCATGCTTTCCACATTCTTTTCCATCAATTGTTTCAATCATCCCCGGATTCGACGGAATATATTTTTTCAAAAATTCTTTAAAAAATTTCTGTTCTCCGATAAAACATACACCGGTACTATCTTTTTTCGCATGATTAACTAAACCGGATTCTTCCGCTAATTTACGAACCTCTTTTTTTTCAATATCACCAATAGGAAATATGCTTTTTGATAGGGCATTTTGGCCCAGTAAATAAAGGAAATAACTTTGATCTTTCCCTGGATCCAACCCTTTGAGAAGTTTAAAATCTCCATTTAATTCATCTATAATTGAATAATGGCCCGTGGCGATTTTTTCAGCCCCCAATTCTAAGGCATAATCCAAGAAAGCTTTGAATTTGACTTCACGATTGCACAGTACATCTGGATTTGGCGTACGCCCCTTTTTATATTCATCAATAAAATGTTGAAAGACCTTATCCCAATATTCTTGAGAAAAATTTACACTACGAAGGGGCAATCCCAAGTGATCACACACGGCCAATGCATCTTTATAATCTTCCTCAGCAGTACAATATTCATCATCATTCCCCTCCCAATTCTTCATGAATACACATTCCACATCAAAACCTTTTTTTTGGAGGAGAAGGGCGGTGACAGAACTGTCTACCCCGCCACTAATACCGACTATAATACGATTATTCATTCGTGAATTGATTCAATGCCATGACGAGTGCAGTTACGTCTTCCTGAGTATTGTCGCGGCCGAAACTAAATCGAAGAGTAGAAATATTTTGTGATTCGGGAATGCCCATCGCTTCCAAGACAGGAGAGGGTTTGACCGATCCTGATCCGCAGGCAGAGCCGCTGGATACTTCCATGCCGATTCGATCTAACTTTGCCAAAAGGATATCGCTTTTATTCCCCGGAAAGGACACGCTAATGACACCAGGTAAATGGTGAGTTGGGGAACCATTAATAATGGCTATGGGACATTCTCGATTTAAAAGTGCAATAAAACTGGTTTCTAACGCTTCAAGATGTTTCATATGTTGAGATTGATTTTGTGAAGCGAGGAGAACAGCTTTCCCCATTCCAGCAATTCCAGGCACATTTTCTGTTCCTGCACGGAGTTTACGCTCCTGTCCACCACCAATAATGAGAGGGTTTAGAGGCGAGCCCTCTTTTTTATATAGAAAACCAACACCTTTAGGTCCATAAAATTTGTGGGCTGAAAAACTCATATAATCAGCTGAGAACTCACGAACAGAAAGGGGGATTTTACCCAATGTTTGCACGGTATCTGAATGAAATGGAATTTCATGATTTTGCGCAATTTCAATAAGTTCATTAATAGGTTGAATGGTGCCAACCTCATTGTTAGCCATCATGATTGAAATTAATCCTGTATCGGATTGGATAGATTTATTCAATTGTTCAGGGTCTATTCGTCCCTGTGGATTTACAGGAAGGACTGTATATGTAATGCCCATGGGTTCCAGCTTTTTCAATACAGTGAGAATGGCTGGATGTTCAATTGCAGAAGTAACCACATGTTTTTTCTCCCGGTGAATTAGATCCCATAAAACTATATTGTTTGCTTCGGATCCGCCGCCAGTAAAAATAATATCAGATGGTGAGGCATCTATGGCGATAGCAATATTTTTCCGTGCTTCTTCTATTATTGCTTTTGCTTTTCTCCCGGAGGCGTAAACGCTGGATGGATTTCCATATATATTTTTTGAAACATCCGTTATTATATTTAGTACTTCAGGATGAATCGGCGTTGTGGCACTATGATCGAAGTATGGCATGAATTTATTGATTAATCTGAAAGAGAAATTACGCGGAAAGGGAGTTGACCTTAAAGGTCGTTTCTAATGGCAGCGTATTGAATTGTATTTTGCAAATTTTGATAAAATGGCGGTTGACGATTTTCTAGTAAATCAATTGTCCCTGATTTATTGTAATCATATCTTATCACATCCCATTGAAATGATTCTCCAACGGAAAGAAAGGCAACGGCACCCCGCGGATCTTCATCAAAAGGTAAACCAGTCGCGCCTTGGCAAAGAATGGTTAAATTATCTTTTGTTTCATTTCGAGGGATATGAACATGTCCATGAATAAAAATATACTGTTCAATTTGTGGGTGGGCTGCTGCCACATGTTTACGCCATGCTAACGCTTCTTCCATTGATGGTGGTTGCTCATCTCGTTGATACCAAGCGTGTGTAAACTCGACTAAAGTGTTCCCGATGATTTCGCGATGAGCAATATGCATGGCAGAACAAAAATCAATCCCAGCTTGGCCCAACTCGTCTGCCGTCCATTTTTCGTTGGCTACGATAGCTTGACAAATAGGATCATCTGGAGACATTCCTTCAAGGTTTGGTCTTTCTTGAGTCCAAAGCTTTTCCAATAAATATCGATCATGATTTCCACGAATAAAAATACAATTGGGAAGCGTTTTTAATATTTTTAGGGTATTTAAAGGGTCGGGACCCAAAGCGAAGCAATCACCAAGGCAAATGATTTGATCAATATCATTCCGTTTATTTATAATTGAAACAGAGTGTTTCAAAGATTCAACATTAGAATGTATATCTGTGATTAAAGCAAAGGTTTTGGAGCCCATTATATTACAATATACTGTTGATGCCCTTCACTAGGCAAGAAAATATAACCCGTTTATTTAGATAAAATTATAAATAGTAAGATATTAAAAAAACTAACTTGAAGTCAGTTATCCAAGCCATGTAAACTAATCTGAACGGGAAACAGGTTTCTAGAGTAATTGCAGGATCCTTTTTCTAAAATATAATAACTTAATAATAAAAAAATAAAGCTTAAAAAATGAAACACAAAAATACAGGAATTTTCGGTATTGGTAACCCATTGATTGATGTTGTTATTAATGTTGAAAATAATGATTTAAATAATCTCGGTGTGGAAAAGGGGATAATGCATCTTGTAGATGAAGATCGCCAAAAAGAAATTTTAAATTATTTTAAAAACGCGATGCCCATTTTCCATCCGGGCGGTTCCGCGCCAAACACACTCATTGCCTGCGCTGGTTTAGGTATCACCGGAGTAATCTCAGGTAAAATTGGGAATGATGCATTTGGCGAAATTTATAAATCTCAAGTTGAAAAATACGGTATTATCTCTCGATTGGTTTTAGGTGATGGAACGACGGGCTCAAGTATAATTCTGGTGACGCCAGATGGGGAAAGAACTATGAATACACATTTAGGTATGTGCCAAGAGTTTTCGTTTAGTGATATTGATGAATCATTATTAGCGATGGCCGAATATTTTTATTTTACCGGATATATGTGGGACACTGAGTCACAAAAGTCTGCCATCAATCATGCTTTATCCATCGCAAAAGAAAAAAATATAAAAGTAATTTTTGATGTTGCTGATCCATTTGCTGTTCAACGATATAAGGATGCATTTTTAAATTTAATAGAAAGGGACGTTGATATTGTTTTTGCCAACCAAACGGAATTATCAATTTTATTTGATACAGAGAAAATTGAAAAAGCAACAAAATCGTTAGGTCAAATTGTAAATGTTGGTGCAGTTAAATTGGGAAAGGATGGGTGCTTGGTAATTGATAATGGCAACCTATCCAAAATCCCCTCTCGCCCAATTCTTGCAAAAGATTCAACAGGTGCGGGAGATATGTTTGCTGCAGGATTTATGGCTGCATTATATCGAGGTAGTAGTTATACGGAAGCGGGGGAAATCGGTGGATATTTGGCAGAAGAAATAATTCAGATTCCAGGTGCACAGTTTGAAAGATCAGTTATAAAACAGTTGAATGAAGAAATCTCATGGACACAGGAAAGCCCGAATTAGTCATCATACTAATTTAAAATTTAGGCGGTTAAGTCTTGAAAAGAGAGGTAACAAACCCTAATTTTCAGGGCTATTTTCGAGAATAAATAATAGAGGAATCCATGTTTTTAAAAATTCGCAAACAGATATTGTTAATACCTGTATTGAGCTTGGCATTTTGGGGATGCCCAACGCAAGAGTACACATCTGCAAAGCTATACATACAAAATGAAGATTGGGAGAAAGCAGAAGAATTTCTCCAAAAAGCTCTAGAAGTAGAACCGGAGAACCCTGAGGTGATGGTGCAAATCGGGTATCATATTCACGCCAAAAAAGGCGAGTGGACTCAAATGAATGATATATTTGATCGGGCCATAGCTGTTGATCCCGATAAAAAAATTCTTGAGGTTAGTCGTCCAGTGAAAGAAATGGTGAAAAACTATCGATCCATGTTTTGGGCAGAAAACTACAATAATGCGGTTCGTCTATTTAATGAATACAAGGAATCGCGAGACAAAACCGTTTTAGATAAAGCGGTCCAAAAATTTGAAGAAACAGCAACCATTGACCCTTCTGAGGGACAAACATATTCAATCCTCGCCACGTGCTATTTTGAATTGGGGGAGGAAAATTTAGCTGTGCAAAATGCGAGAAAAGCAGCAAATATGATGCCTGACGATTTTCAAACTAACTTGGCATTGGGGCAGATTCTTTCCCGAACAGGAGAAAAAGCAGCAGCAGTTGAATTCGTTAAAATAGCCGTTGGTTTGGATCCATCAAGTTCAATCGCTATTCGACAGTTAGCCACATTATACTATGACATGGGGAATAAAGAGAAATCCATCGAAACTTTTGGTGTTGCCATAAAAACGGAGACGGATAAAATGAAGAAGTCCGATCTCTATTTCAATTTGGGTGTATTGAATATGCAGATGGGAAGTTTCCAAGAGGCAGAGGATGCCTTTATGTTTGCCTATGATCTCAATCCGAATGATACGGAAGCCTTGGTGGGGATGGCGCAAACATTCGAAAATGCAGAGAAATGGCGTCGGGCTTCGAAATTTTATCGCGAACTCATTGTTTTAGAACCGGAAAATCCAGAACATTATAAAGGGATGGCTCGTGTTTTAATCAAACAGGGTGATATGGATGGCGCAACCCGGTATTTTGAAAAATCCAAAAAAGTAGGTCGTTAAAGACCAAACCCACAAACCCTTATCTTTAAAACCCCTCAATTTTGATTGAGGGGTTTTTTTATCCAGTTTTCTTTCTTTTATTTAAATATTTATTCAATGCAACATCTAACGGCTGGTCTGAAAATAAAGGAACATAGTCAATCCGCTGATTTCGGCATCCTGATTGGTATTTTTTTTGGAAAGATTTGATAACCTCCCGGTACGCAGACCGAATATGCCAGGGCTCAGTTGTAATTGTTTCCCCTGTTTCAAGGTCCCGGAATTTTGTGCGATCTCCAAATTGAAAATTCTGTTCCTGACGGTCCAGAAGGTGAAAAACGATCATTTCTTGTTTTCGATGCCTAAAATGATTTAAGCCCATCAAAACCTGTTCGGGATCATCTAATAAGTCAGAAATCAATATAACCAATCCGCGTTTTTTAATGCGTTCTGCCATACGATCTAAAGTGGGGCGAATTTGGGTATCACTTCCGGTTTGTATATTATCTAATGCACTCATAATTATATTTGCATGGGATGGTGCAGCTCGCGGTGGAATAAACTTTCGGATTTTTTCATCAAAAAGAACCAAGCCCATCCCGTCTCTTTGATTTAGCATTAAATGAGTTAAAGCAGCAGATAAATAACTGGCATATGCTAATTTTGTTATGGATCCACTACCGTAGGCCATCGATTGGCTGGTGTCGAGCAAAATGTAGGATCGAAGATTTGTTTCTTCTTCATAACGCTTTACGTAATACCGATCCGTTTTTCCGTATAACTTCCAATCAATATGACGAATTTCATCCCCAGAGCCATAGGCACGATGTTCAGCGAATTCAACACTGAAACCATGATATGGACTTTTATGTTGTCCTATTAAGTATCCTTCAACAACTAACCTGGCACGGAGAGCCATGTTATCTATTTTTGCAACCATCGTTGGGTTGAGATATTTTCGTTTATCTAACACGTTAGAAGTTTGACGTTTCATGTTCGGTTTTTAATTGAGTTTTAGAATGCGATTAATTTATTAATTTGCTAATAATATCATCTACACTCATACCTTCAGCTTCAGCATTAAAATTTGGCAATACGCGATGACGTAACACGGGTAAAGCAAGTGATTTAACATCATCAATATCTGCGGTGGGCCTCCCCTCCAGAATTGCTTTTGCTTTTGCACCAAGAATCAAAAACTGTGATGCGCGCGGACCCGCCCCCCAATCAATCCATTCGTTTATATCATCCTTAGCGTTTTCACCAGGTCGCGTTGCACTAACTAAATTAACCGCAAACTCGACGACATTATCTGCCACAGGGACACGTCTGACTAAATCCTGAAATTTTAAAATTTCTTCTCGGGAAATCACCTTATTTAATGGTAATTCTTTATCCGCAGTCGTAACCTTAACGATAGAGATCTCATCCTCATGGGTAGGATAATCGATCAAAATATTAAACATAAAGCGATCCAGTTGCGCTTCTGGAAGTGGATAGGTTCCTTCTTGTTCAATGGGGTTTTGGGTAGCCAGAACAAAGAACGGTTCTTCCAAATCGTAAGTGTTCCCCGCAGCAGTTACTTTATGCTCCTGCATTGCTTCGAGTAACGCTGCCTGTGTTTTAGGTGGTGTACGGTTGATCTCATCAGCCAATATAATATTCCCGAAAATGGGGCCTTTAAAAAAACGAAAATTTCGTTTACCTGTGGATTGATCTTCTTCAATTACCTCAGTACCAGTGATATCACTGGGCATTAAATCGGGTGTAAACTGAATTCGGCTAAAATTAAGATCAAGCAAATCAGCCATAGATTTTATCATAAGCGTCTTCGCTAATCCAGGCACACCAACAATTAAAGTATGGCCTTTACAGAGGAGAGCAATTAGGATGTGATTCAACACATCTCTTTGACCAATGATAGATTTAGCAATCTCACTAAAGAAACGACTTTTAACATCATCTAATTTTTCAAGCAATTGTAGATCGGTTTGGTTTTCCATTTGAATCCTTGTCTAAATAAAATAGGGCGAAAAATTACAAGGTGTCTTCGGATGAAACAACACGAATGTCTTGTAAGACTATCTCGGAAGATAGAAATTCACACGTATGTCTCAGCAGAAAAATCTCGAAAAAAAATCATATTTAGATCTTACCCCACCTAAAATCGAAAAACTTTTAAGCGAAATGGGGGAATCTTCATTTCGAGCAAAGCAAATCAAAAATTGGGTTTATGATCATTGTGTTGTTTCTTGGAATGAGATGGAAAACCTTCCTCAGAGACTCAGAGTCAATCTTGATAAAACGATACCACTTCATTCTTTGAAAATCATTAAATCAAGTGGAGCAGAAACAACCAGAAAATATTTATTCGAAACGAGTGATGGCCACGGAATTGAATCAGTATTAATGAGAGATAAGAAGCGAACAACAGTTTGTATTTCGAGCCAGGTAGGGTGTGCAGTTGATTGCAAATTCTGCGCTACAGCATCTATGGGATTTATAAAAAACCTAAGGGCCAGTGAAATAGTAGACCAAGTAATTCAATTACAAAGTCAATCTGATTCAAAGATAACAAACGTTGTATTTATGGGAATGGGAGAACCCTTTTTAAATTATAATAATGTTATGGAAGCAGCCAAGATATTGAACCAGACAATGGGGTTTGGCGCAAGACGAATCACCATTTCTACGGCAGGGATTAGTTCTAAAATTCGACAAATGGCCGATGAAAATCTTAAGTATAAACTCGCAATCAGTTTAAATGGCACAAAAGAAAAAAACAGAAATGCAATTATGCCATTAACAAAGACACACTCTTTAAAATCGCTGGTTGAGTCTGCCCATTATTATTACAGTAAAATGCATCGATTTATTACATTTGAATATGTGCTTCTTAAAGGCGTGAATGATTCACCAGAAGACGGGAATCAGCTCATTGATTTGCTTCGTTTGTTACCATGTAAAGTGAATGTGATTCCTTATAATGAAATTGGAGGGGATTATAGTCGCCCCACAGAAGATACAATTCACATTTTCCTAAAAATACTCAAGGATGCACCATTTACTGTGACTGTACGATGGAGTAAGGGTACCGATATTGATGCGGGATGTGGCCAATTGGCCGTAAAGGATTTAACTTAAAATATTAATAGCCAATTGCTGTATTTTCACCTCTAGAATCTGCACCACCCCAATAGCCTTTTTCATCAATCATTATGCCATTGGCTTCGCCGATATTTCCACGCAATTTCATATCATGGCCACGACCATTCAAGTTTTCAATGATATCACTGGATAACCCATACTTTTCATAGAATATCATATCCGGCAACCATTGATGATGGAATCGTGGAGATGAAACAGCTTCTTTTATGTCCATTTCGTGAAGAGTAACATTTAAAATATTTTGAAGAACAGTAGTAATAATGGTTGACCCACCTGGTGTGCCGAGGACTAAAAAGGGTTTATCATTTTTTAATACTATGGTTGGTGTCATAGAACTAAGTGGTCTCTTTTTTGCTTCAATTTTATTTGCTTCATTACCCAATAATCCAAATACATTGGGGACACCCGGTTTTATGGAGAAATCATCCATTTCATTATTGAGTAAAAATCCAGCACCGGTAACAGTCACACCATTGCCATATCCCCAATTAATGGTTGTGGTTACGGAGACCGCATTTCCATCCTTATCCACGACAGAATAATGAGTGGTTTCTTCGCTTTCTTTGATAGGGCCATCTCCATGCTTTACCAATTGAGAAGACGTAGCCTTGGACAGATCAATTTGATTGATTCTTTGTTTGGCATAAGATTTTGAAAGTAACATATCAGTGGGAACATCCCAATAATCAACATCGCCTATGTGTTCTGCGCGGTCCGCATACGCCCGCCTTTCAATTTCTATTATAGTGTGAATATAATCGGATGAATTCCAACTGAAATCAATGGGAAATTCTTTTGACCTTTTTTGAATTTCATTCACCATATTGAGCATTTGAACCAGTAAAATCCCCCCAGAGCTTGGTGGCCCCATAGAAATAATATCCACACCTTCAAAAGACCCAGTAATTGGGTCTCGATACTTAGATTCATAATTTTCCAAATCTTTATGGGTAATCCATCCGCCGCCTGTTTCCATTTCCGCCACAATTAGATCAGCCGTTTTTCCCATATAAAAACCATTTCGACCTTTTCTGGAAATACGTTTCAAAGTTTTAGCCAAATCCTTCTGAATAAAAAAATCACCCATTTCCCATACCCGGTCATCCCGGGTAAAAATTCTTTTTGTTTCTGGATGCTGGCTTAACCGCTCTTTACTCCGATTAAATCGCGCTGCTTCATAATAGGATAAATCAAATCCTTTGTCTGCTAATTTAATAGCCGGAGCCAATACTTGCTTCAAAGATATATTCCCGGAGCCATGATCGCGCCAGGCTTTGAGGAGTCCATCGACAGATCCCGGTACACCAGATGCCAAATGGCCAAACAGGGATTTTCCCTTTATGGGATCTCCTTTTTCGTCAAGGTACATATCCCGGTGGGCTTTGGCCGGTGCCATTTCCCGGTAATCCAACGTAAAGGTTTTTCCATCGGCGAATCGAGCAACCATAAAGCCGCCACCGCCAATATTCCCATTTGAGGAGGACGTAACAGCTAAAGCAAAACCAACTGCAACAGCTGCATCTACCGCATTCCCCCCATTCTTAAGGATATCAATTCCCACCTGAGAGGCATGGCGACTCGTTGAAACCACCATCCCATTTTTCCCATAGACAGGGCGGGGGTGAGACCCCAAACCTGCTGTTATGAGCGAGAGTAGGATCATAATGATTCTAATTAATTTTCTTTTATTCATGTTTTTTTAATACTTTTCCTGATAAAATTTTTGATCCTTCTCCATGATCAATGGCAACTTTACCATTCACAATCACCCAAGAAATTCCCGATGGATATTGATGGGGGTCATCCCACGTTGCATTATCCATAATGGTTTTAGGATTAAAAACTACTAAATCAGCCACATATTCTTTTTTTATTTTTCCTCGATTTGATAGGCCCAAGATTGAAGCAGGGAGACTGGTCATTTTCCGTATCGCTTCTACCAAAGAAATTACATTTAGTTTTCGAACATACAATCCAAGTACACGAGGGAAGGTCCCATAATTTCTCGGATGAGGCTGTGCATGATTTAATTGAATTGTACTTCCATCTGAGGCATGCATGACTTGGGGGTGGGCCATGATTCTCCGGACATCATTTTCACTAAGACAGTGATAAATCCCGGATCCATTGCCAGCATATACCATATCCATCAAAACTTCAGCTGCATTTACCGGCGTGGGGTCAAATCCTTTCGATCGGGTAATCTTAGCCAGATTCATTCCATTCAAACGAGGTTCGGTTGGATAACTTGCGACCACAATGCTGGCCGGATCGCCGCCGCCTCGATCATAAACGATATTCCACACAATACCATCTTTTATTTTTTTCCGTTGAATGGGATCATCTAGTCGTTCTTTTAATCTTTCATGTCCGCCGGCTAATGACCAAGCAGGGAATACTACTTTAAGGGTCGTACTTGTTGCCGTATATGGGTATTGATCTAGGGAAATTTTCAATCCTTCTTTACGTGCATTATCTACCATATCAAGTGTTTTAATACTTTGACCCCACATAGACTTACCTACTGCTTTGTGGTGAGAGATTTGTACGGGTAAGTTTGCTTGTTTCCCAATATCAATTGCTTCTTTCACTGATTCAAGTAATCCAATTCCTTCTTCCCGCATATGGGTTGCATAAAACCCATCATTCTCAGATACGACTGAAGCAAGGGCCACAACCTCATCCAAATTGGAATAGGCCCCGGGGATATACTTTAATCCCGTAGACATCCCAAAAGCACCATCCTCCATGGCGGACTGAACCAACGTTTGCATCTCCTTTATTTCTGTTTCTGTAGCCAAACGGTTTTCAGTGCCCATAACTTCACGGCGTATGGTATTATGCCCAACAAGGAGTGCTAAATTGGGACCAATACCGGTAGAATCTGTTTTGGCAAAAAAATCACCGATTGGGAAAGGAGAGGAACCGCAATTACCACCTACCATGGTTGTGACACCCTGCTGAAGATAATTTTCAACAGGTGGGAAATCTAAACTTTTTCTCTCAGTATGAGTATGCATATCGATAAAGCCAGGGGAAACCACCAATCCGGTAGCATCAATGATTTCGAGCGCTGTAGCATTGGGTTGATCTCCCACCAAAATAATCTTCCCATTTCGAATATAAAGGTTGGCATATATAAGATCATCCCCACTTCCATCAGCAATTTCTCCGTTATTGATTATAATATCATATGTGGGCGCGGCACATGAAAAAATAAAACAAACTAATAATGAAACAATATATTTCATTATTTTAATTTTCGTTTCCATTTAACAATATAGGGTAAAATCAACATATAAAGACCTGTGATCCATAAAATAAAGAGAACAATTCCTGTCGGGAGAAAAATCCAGAGTTTCACTTTATCATGGAACCAAGATCCATCGTGAATAGATTCAATAATATCGGATCGTCTGTAAGCAGTTTGAAGGACTTCCCCTGTTTGTGTATCAATTTGAACTTCCCAATTATTTTGGCTACGCACCTTGACAATTCCTTTTTGAATTCGCACATCTAATCGATCAATATCTTTCCAGCTTTGAATTTTCGCTTCTGGAATTGTTTTCGCTATGGTTAAAATACGATCAAAAGGAATAGAGGGACTATTTTTAACCGAGCCAGCTATGGTTTGAGGCTGAATCCAATCAATTTCCTTTTTGACTTGGAGTAGAATCCCCGATCCAATAATAATTACAACTGGGATTAAAATAACAATGGCACCCCAATGATGAGATTTGCGCGTCCACTTATTCCAATGAAATCTTTTTTTCAATCAAAGCACCGTATTATTCTGTTTTAAAGGTAAGTATTATTCATTTTTATAAATCAATGTAACTGGATTACCATCACTTTTGATATAGCCCCGATACATGACTTTGGTTTCGCTTCGGCTACTTGGATAATAGATAAAACCAAAGCAACTATGGTACCCAATGCATTTCTAATGTTTTTCACAGATTAATTCCTCCGCGAAGAAAGTTTGGCTAATAACCGTAAAATTTCTAAATAGAGCCAGACCAAGGTGACCAGAAGTCCGAAGGCACCATACCACTCCATATATTTTGGGGCACCATTTTCTGCTGCTTCTTCAATAAAATCAAAATCAAGGACGAGATTTAATGCTGCAATAATGACCACACCAATACTGAATAAAATGCTCATGTTTGAATTACCATGAATCATGGGAACACCAACGCCAAACATACCCAATATCCAACTGATGAGATAAACAAAAGCAATGCCACCGGTAGCCGCTACCACACCCAGTTTGAAGTTTTCTGTTGCCTTAATTAGTCCGGAACGATAGGCCAAAAGTAAAGAACCAAGTGTCCCAAAAGTCAGCATAACCGCCTGGTTCACAATTCCTGGATAACGCATTTCGAAATATTTGGAAATACCACCCAACGCCAATCCCTGCAATAGGGCGTATGCAGGTACCGTGAACTTTGCGAGATGGTGCTTAAAAGCGGTCAAAATTGCCACACCAAATCCGCCAAAAATGCCGATCATCATGAACATATTTGTTCTGGGGTCTCCTAAGGGCAGATTCCAGGTATAAAGGGCTGAGGTCATGAGTAGAAGCAACCCCAGTGCTGTTTTATGCACCGTACCCATGATGGTCATGGTGGCACCAGCGGTTACGTCGAATCCGGAAAATGTTTTCGCATTCAGCGTGGGATTCCCGGAGCGAAGGGTTAAATGGCGATTCATAAATAATTCTCCATACTATCGTTAATGGCATTCACCAATTGATCTATGGCGATGCGGTCTTGCTGCTGTGAATCCCGATGGCGGAGCGTTACCGTTTGATCTTCTACGGATTGATGGTCAATCGTAATACCATAAGGGGTCCCCGCTTCATCTTGGCGGTAGTATCGTTTACCGATAGATCCTTGTTGATCGTAAATCACTTTGAAATGAGGTTTTAAAATATCCATTACATTCCGACCAATTTCCGGTAATCCATCCTTTTTCACTAATGGACAAACTACAGCAGTTATCGGTGCAATTCGAGGATGGAGTTTCATCACCACGCGATTGTTTTCATCATCTTCCCAATAGGCATCCGAAAGAACCGCAAGCATCATGCGATTTAATCCCGCTGATGTTTCAATAATATAAGGTAGGAACCGTTCATTGTTCGGTTGGTCAAAAATTTCCATTTTCTTTCCAGAGAATTCTTGATGGCGGCGGAGATCAAAGTCCGTTCGGTTGTGAATTCCTTCAATCTCTGACCAGCCAAATGGGAATTCAAATTCAATATCCCAGGCTTCTTTGGCGTAGTGGGCCAGTTCACCTTCAGCATGTTCATGAAAACGGAGTTTTTTTGCATCAATTCCCAGTTGGTTATAAAAGGCCATCCGTTCATCTTTCCAGTCCAACATGGATTGATCATCAGACCCTGGCTTTACAAAATACTGCATTTCCATTTGTTCAAATTCACGGGTACGAAAGATAAAGTTTCTGGCCACAATTTCATTTCGAAATGCTTTCCCGATCTGTGCGATGCCGAAGGGCACTTTTAACCGCATGGCATTTTGAGTAAGAAGATAATTCACATAAATACCCTGGGCAGTTTCCGGTCTTAAATATGCAGTATTGGCTTCTTCTTCTACCGGGCCGATATGGGTTTTAAACATGAGGTTGAACTGGCGCGGTTCCGTAAGATTACCTGTAGTCCCGCATTTAGGGCATTGGATTTCATCCCATTTGCCATCTTCCGGATTTCCATCAAATAATTCATCGGCGCGGTATCGCGCTTTACATTGTTTACAATCCACCAATGGATCATTAAATGCACCCACATGCCCTGAGGCTTCCCATATTTTGGGATGCATTAAGATACCGCTATCTAACCCAACAATATTTTCATGAAGTTGGGTCATGGCCCGCCACCAGAGTTGGGAAATATTATTTTTTAGGGCAATACCCAATGGGCCATAATCATAAACGGCTCCGAAGCCACCATAAATTTCAGAACTTTGAAATACAAACCCTCTGCGTTTGCAAAGGGAAACAATTTTTTCCATACTCATTAGGTTGAGTTAAATCTCCGTTAATTATTAAGACGGGAAATTAGGAAATTATTTAGATAAATAAATGGTCTGAAATGATGAAAGAATTAAATTATTTCTAATATTATATAATAATGAGATTGCTTCTCCTTCGGTTGACCAATCGCAATGAAAGTAAGGGTTAATCCATTTCTTTCAGTTCACGCTCAATTTGATCGCTATAGGCAATAGAATCATCGGTAGATTCAACGACTAGAGGTGTTTCTTTCGTTATTTTGATATAAATCAAAATAATGGTAAGCCCTAATAGGCCAATAAAAATAGGGGCAATCCAGGCAAAATAATTAAAACCTTCTGCCACAGGAACGGCCAAAACACGTTCTCCATATTTTCCTTTATAATAATCAAGAATTTCGGTTTTCGTTTTCCCTGTATTCACCATGCCCGCAATTTCTATTTCCATCTCTTTATTTCCATGGTCATATACGGTGCCACTCCAACAGCAGGTGGCCATAAGACTTTGTTCCAGATCTATGATAAGATCACTTTTTTCGTCGGCCCAGATCAAACTCAGGAAGAATATAATAGGTAGTAATTTTTTCATTTCTTTTTAGCCTTCTTTTTGGCTTTACGGCGTTTTTTTCTTGGTGGCGCAGCCCGCTTTTTGTTGATGAGTTCCACCCCTTCTTCTAATGTTATTTTTTCCGGATCTGTATCTCGCGGGAGCGATGCGTTTACTTTGCCATCCGTGAGGTAGGGGCCATATCGTCCGGATTTCAAGACCAAAGATTCTCCCGTTTCTGGGTGGTCGCCCAAAGTGCGCAATTCCTGAGGGCCGCTGTTTCGATTCTTAATCAATTCCAATGCTTCAGCCAGTTCTATGGTTAAAGGCGACATGGTAGGAGGGATGGTGCCGTTTTTTCCTTTCCCTGCAGTCACGTAGGGTCCGAATCGGCCATAGTCCGCTTTCACATCTTCGTCAGAATCAGGAAATTTTCCTAATATTCTGGGGAGTGATAATAGTTTAAGCGCCATTTCAAGATCAATATCATCGGCTGGCGTTCCTTTTGGAATCCCTTTTCGTTTACTGGTTTCTCCCAATTGAACATAGGGTCCGTAAGGTCCGTTTTTAACTAAAACCATTTCGCCGGAATCTGAATCTTTACCCAATTCCCGATCTTCATTGATTTCCTGATTCAAGATTTCCAATGCTTTATCCACATTTAAATCACCGAGATATACATTAGCAGGGACCGATTTTCGCGTTTCACCCTGTTGAATGAATGGACCATATTGCCCCACACGTATCTCGATAGGATCTCCATCATAATCCAATTGGAGAGAACAGGCTTTTCCAATATCTATTTTATCATCCAGCATCCCCACCAATCCAATTTGGTCATCAGAACCAAAATAGAATTCTTTCATGAAAGGAACAGCATCCAATTCACCGCGGGATATGGCGTCAAGACCATCTTCCATCTTGGCAGTGAACTGACTATCCACCAGAGAAGTAAAATGGTTTTCGAGAAGTTGGGTAACTGCAATTCCCAAAAATGTAGGCGTCAGTTTTCCCTTGTCTCGTGCTACGTAAGTACGATAAACAATGGTATCAATAATATTGGCAAAGGTGGATGGGCGTCCAATACCCTGTGCTTCCAATTCTTTCACCAGAGAGGCTTCTGTAAACCTCGCCGGTGGTTTGGTCGCATGTTCATCGGCTGTTAATTCATTGCAGGTGAGGGTTTGTCCTTTGGGCATATCAGGTAAAATTGATTCCTGATCTTCCGTGACGCCGCTTCTGCGATCTGTACTTTCTACGTAAGCAGCCATATAGCCCGGGAATAGAATCACTTTTCCATTGGCACGGAATTCCGTTTTTTGATTTTCAACTGTTACGGCAATTTGTTTCACTTTGGCCGATTTCATTTGGGATGCCAATGTTCGTTTTCGAACAAGGTCATATAATTTTGCTGCATCTTCATCGATGGCACCGCGAACTTGATCCACCGATGAAAAAGTAACACCAGCAGGGCGGATGGCTTCGTGGGCTTCCTGGGCATTTTTCACTTTTGTAGCGTAAGTCCGTGCTTGTTCCGGTAAATATTCTTGACCAAAACGAGATACAATTTCATTTCGCGCACCATTGATGCCCTCTGCCGAAAGGGTGGTGGAATCGGTCCGCATATAGGTAATAAACCCTTGTTCATATAGTCGCTGGGCCGTACGCATGGTTTTCCGTGCTGAGGATCGCAGTTTCCGTGCTGCTTCCTGTTGAAGCGTGGAAGTGGTAAAGGGTGGTTTGGGATGAGAATTTTTTATCTTTTCTTCCACATCCTTAACTGTCCAGGGGCCACCTTTCAATTCTTTTACCAATTCATCTGCCTGGGCTTTGGATAATAATAGGACATCTTGTTTTTTTAATTGACCTGTATTCGGGTCAAAATCTTTTCCGGTTGCGAGACGCTTACCGTCCACACGAATGAGTGTAGCGGGAAATGGATTGTCTTTTGATTGTAAGTTTGCCTTTAAATCATAATATAATGCAGAATGGAATGCCTGGCGAAGTCGTTCTCTTTCCACAATCATCCGAAGTGCAGACGATTGTACACGGCCAGCCGAAAGGCTAACGGTTACAAATTTCATATTCTTTTTTAACGTACTCCAGAGGACGCGAGAAACTTTATATCCCACAAGTCGGTCAATGATACGCCGGGTTTGGCGAGCGGCCACTAAATCGCTATCGATTCCCCGAGGGTTATTCATACCCTCTTCAACACCTTCTTTTGTGATTTCTGTAAACTGAACACGAGAAAGTTTAGATGGATCGACTTCCGTAGCAATATGTGCTGCAATGGCTTCTCCTTCACGATCTGGGTCAGTGGCGATAACGATTCGGTCGGCCTTCTTCGCCAAAGATTTAAAATCTTTGATGAAGGATTTCTTATCAGGAAGCACATCTTCTACCGTTGTAAAGTCGTTATCCACATCCACGCCCAATTCTTTTTTGGGTAAATCCTTGATGTGGCCAACGCTGGCCATGACTTCATATTCACCACCAAGGTATTTCGAAATGGTTTTTGCCTTCGAAGGCGATTCAACAATTAATATTGGTTTTGAACTCATTGTATCTCTTTTTTTCTGTAATCAGTAGCAATGCCGCAGATTCGCGCGCGTATATTAATGTAAAAGAAAATTTTATAATGTCAAAGAATTGATATGATCTACCAACGCTTTTATTTTTACCGGTTCCTGATCTCCCGTTTTCAAATCCTTAATTTCGGCCTGTCCCGACGCTAATTCTTTATCTCCAATAATGACAGCAATGGTTGCTCCGGATTTATTAGCCTCTCGCATTTGGGCTTTTATAGATCGACGCAATGGATCAAAATTTGTGCGAATATTATTCTGTCTCAAATCTTCCGCTAATTTTGCCACCGACGGTCGGGCTTCATCCCCAAGTCCTATAATATATACTTGTGTAGAATTGCCGCTTGAATCGTCATCACCTAGGGCTAAAAGGATTCGTTCCATCCCGGCGGCGAAACCGATGCCCGGCGTAGGCTTACCGCCCAATGTTTCTACGAGCCCATCATAACGACCGCCACCGCAGATGGCATTCTGGGCGCCCAGGGCAGTAGACGTAATTTCAAATGTGGTTCGGGTATAATAATCCAATCCACGCACAAGATTCGACTCGATGGTATATTGAATCCTCATAGCATCAAGCAGTGAACATACTTCTTCAAAATGGGCTTTGTCTTCACCCGTCCATGAATCAGAAATATTGGGAGCATCTTTCAAAATTTCAATTTCGTAGGGCGCTTTTGTATCCAAAACACGAAGAGGATTATTTTCAAATCTTTTCTGGCTGGTTTCACTTAAATCATTAAAGTGTGGTTTTAAAAAATCACGGAGTGCATTGCGAAAATCACTTCTGCATTCAGGTGAGCCAATTGAATTCAACTTCAAGGTTAGGTTTGTTAACCCAATATCATTAAAAACAGACATGGCCAAGGCAATGACTTCTGCATCCATTTCCGGGAATTCGGACCCAAAGGATTCAATTCCGAATTGGTGAAATTGGCGGTACCGTCCTTTCTGGGGACGTTCTCTCCGAAATAGCGCATCTATATAATAAAGTTTATTGATGGTGCTTTGGCCCCCCAGATTATTCTGTATGAATGACCGTACTACAGGCGCCGTCAATTCCGGTTTCAGGGTGAGATTCTCGCCACTCTGATCCGTCCAGCTATACATTTCTTTCGAAACAATATCCGTTTCTTGCCCCACACCACGTGCGAAAAGTTCTGTTCTCTCGAAGGTAGGGGTGCGAATTTCACGATACCCATAAGTGTCCATTGTGTTGCGGATGGTGGTTTCCAGTGCTTGCCAGCGTTGGCTTTGATCCGGAAGAATATCCTGAGTACCTTTAATTGATTGGATAAATTCTTTAGTCATTTTATTATATAATATCTTTCAGTAAGTCTTCTGCTTGTGCCTTTAATGAGTCAGGAATATACAATTTTACAGAGCCACCGGGCAGGCTCAAAGCTTTAATTCCGAAAGCGGAACTGATAAAATCACCTTTGGTATAGCAGGGCACATCATGATCTTTTAAGATTTCCACTGCCATATCAGCCATAATGGTTCCCTCAAAATCTGCAATGGAAACCCAGGTCATGTTATCTAAAGGACCTGATTCCGGGTTAAGGTCAACCAAGGAAACACCACAATCCTGGCAGATATTTATGTTTTCAACATATTCACTTTTACATTCTGGACAAAACAAGCAGTACCTCCCCTATTTATTATGTAAAGTTTATTAATAAAATATTATCGGTCAAATAAAGATGGTCTACTGAAAGACCCGCCTCTTTGCTCAAGCTTCAAGTCTTGAAGATTCGGTGATTTTACATTCAGTTTTAAATAAAGTCCGGAAGCATATCCATTCGGCGTCCAATTGACACTCATCTCCCAGCAATGGAGATCCCGATAGATAGAAAACGTATGGCTGACTAAATCTTGTTTAATAAGATCAAACCTTGCATTATACTTTACTTTCCAATATTCTGTTACTTGTATAGTTGAATTGGTAGACATCCAGAAAGTTTTCTGAGGGTTATTGGGATTTGCATTATTATAAGCAAAACTAAAGCTGGCAGATGTGGACCAAAAGTCGCCAGGAAGTTTTTTATCATTATTTCCTGCGTTCCCAAAGCTATTGAATCCTTTTGCAAGGTTGGCACCATCTACTCTATCCATAATTATGGTTGTATCCTCTTCTGTAGTTTCTTCATCGTCCTTTTCAAAAGAAAGTCGCTTGCCTGCGAACCTAAACCCCGTAGAAAATCGAGCACTGATTAATCTGGGTGTTGGGAACCCGCCAGCGGTTTTGAATTGGTTTATGCGCATATTTTTTTCTTTATCAAAATCATACCAATCGTGGGTCATAGAAAAATCTAAATTCAGCTTTCGACTTACATTGGCGCGAATCGAAGAACTGATATTGCTCCACTGGAATTCATCTGCTACAAAATTTCGGCTGGTGCTCATTCGCCAAGAAAACAAATCCTGCTTTCTTTCGTTTTCTCCATTTACAATCTTTGCCTGAAAACTATTGGTCATAGAAAAGTTCATAGATTGGTTCTCACCTCGCGGTGTCCCACCGGCCATGGTGCCTGAGAACCGATCAAAGTACACTACCTCTCCATTGTCTTGTTGAATCACTTCATAATACCCTGGGTTAGCGCCAAAAACTTCTTGCGAAAAATCGGGTCGATATGAATATCCAATGGAGGGAGCAATGACATGGCGAATCGCTTCCATCTTACCTATTTTGATTGGGAATAATCCATAGATTTGGGTATTCATAGAAATGTTAAATGAACCGGTAGTCCGCGCCGCAAAGCCGGTCACCTCATTTCGGTTAACTATTCCAGTAGAATCAATTGCGCCGGTGAATGATCGATTCACCCAATCCGATTTCAATGAAAGGCTGGGCGTCACATTAATATATTTAAATATTTTGGATGACATGCTTAGTCCAGAGGAATGAGTCATAAAATAATCGGCAAATGACTGAGCCAAAGGGTCTTCATTCTCATTCATCATCCATCGATAACCTGTGGTGGTATCATCGATGGCATAAGCTTCTGATTCATAATAATTTTTTAGATTGTTTGTAAACCGGGAGGAATAACGATAGTTGATATTATGATACCATTGCTTCTTTTTTGCCCTAGTGGGAAAAAGGGCCCGTTGAGAGTGTGTAAATGCCAATTGGGGTAGTGTATTGGTGGTAATGTTTATTTGCTGACCTTCCCGTGTTGGAGTGGAATAAAATACAGTATTTTGGTCAATTTTTTTCTCCGCCATGAGGTCTCGCCTGGATGAGAGGTTAACACTCATACTATTTTTTGATTTGGGCCAACGTTTAGAATATGTGGCATTAGATACGGCCTGTTGGTTTAGTCGTTGACTTTGTTCCATACCAGTCCGGCGGTTGTAATCACCACTGGAATAATAGCTGGCATTCACAGAAGCAGATTGATTGTTACGTAATTGTTGACGATGGTTCCATCGAACCACATAATCACTTTGGCGGTTTCCCCATATATTATAAATATCTCGATCTTCATCTAAAACTGAACTGGCAAATCGCTGTTTGGTTTCCAGGTCTAAATTCCCCGAGTATGCATATCGTTTCATGTAATTATTTTTCGCCCTCAGGGTAATCCCATCGCGATCATAAAGACTCATGGTGAATTTGGAATCAAAATATTCACTGGCCGCCCAATAATAACCCAGTCCGTTAATATAGCCACCCCAACGGGCATCCGTTCCGTAAGATGGCATAATCCACCCAGAATGTCGTCGCCCTTTTTGGTGGGGGAATACCCCAAATGGCAAACCGAATACTGGAATATTTGCAATATATAATACAATAGGTCGAGCGATAACTTTATCTTCATTAATCATTTTCATGTTTTGACTTTCAAAATGAAAATGAGGGTCATCTAATTCGCAGGTTGTATAAGCTGCGTCGTCGATATAAAACACATCCATATCTTGGTTTCTTATTTCTTGGCCATGATAATAACCATCCTCCGCTTTGGTGGTGCCTTGAATGACCTTCCCATGCCGAGTTTCAAGATTATAGATCATGGTATCACCCACCATGGGCTCTTCGCCATTCTCTACCATCGAAGGACGAATCCAGCCATAAGTTGAATCTTTTTTGGATTCTGGTAATGCCCTTAATAGATTATTACGCCAGGCCACATTGATGAATCCTGCACTTAGATTAATATTGGTATAGTCAATAAAAGCATCTCCGTGAAGGTCCGTGAATTCGTTAATCACATCATAATCAATATCTTCAGATTCATATTCAATGGGGCCATCTACATCTGCACCGGTGGAATCCGGTGTATAAACACCTCTTGATCCACCTGTTACATAAATATTTTGCAATTCATTTTCAGTGAAATTCATAATAATTGTATCACCGGACGCTTCATTTTTACCTTGATAAACAGAATCTTCAAAAATGTGATACAGGGTGGTGGCCATACCTTCTAATCGCATGGAGTCCATTATGCCGTCAGTGAAGTACCCGCGAAGAATCGATCCAGTCATATCATCAGAAAAAGATATTGAATCCTCAAAAGTAAGGGTGTCCCCATCTATAATATTCGTCCACTCTCGAATGCCTATAGAAGGGTGGGTGGCATGAGCATTGCTGGGGATAAATAGACTTTTCAAAATATCCTCATCATACTCTAAAAATATTTCGCTTCCGGCAATCGTTTGGTTGTTGTCGATAATTTCCGGTTTAATTCGAAGGGTAGTTTTTCCATTTTCTCGATCGTAAATGGCTTCGCCACATGTCGCCAATCGCCCTTCTTCAGTAATGGAAACATTGCCTTTCGCAGCGTAAGAGACGCCATCCGATTCAGGAATCTCAAAATATTCAATTCGATCACCTTTAATTGTTTGTTTATCTTGAATAAGTATCGTGTTGCCATTTGCAGAGCCACTATCCAATTCTGAAAAATAAAATAAAGTATCGGCCACCAAGCTATATGTGGTATCCCAAACATGGGTATTGCTATAGGCGATCATGATATCTTTGGGCGAATCCACAAAAAGGGAATCGCAAGTGAGGTTTTGCACATCTTCTACCATGGATACATTGCCGAATAGAAATCCTTGTTCTGTCTTTTTATCAAAGCGGGCCCAGTCACAATTCATCACCATGTCTCCCTTATGAAAAATGACGTTGCCCCTTAAATACTGCATGGATAGCCCATCAACCGTAATATTTTCTAATAGATCGGCTTGTTTGAGGCGTAAGCGATCATCTTGACCAAAGGATAGGGTCAGAAGTAAAGAGATGGCCAAGCAGGTGGTCCATCGACCATTTTTCTTTGGATTGGAATGATTTAAGAAATAAATAAACCGCATTAATTTGAATATCTTTTTGGCCAAAGTTTTTTCAGCCGCCCTCGGATGTATTCTTCATATCCTAACTCTGTGGGATGGTAAAATGTTTCCGGATTTCCTTCAGGAAAGTAATTTTCACTTACAAAGTGATCCGGGTGGTTGTGAGGGTATTGATAATCTTTGCCATGGTCCAACGATTTCGTTAGGCCTGTGGGTGCATTTCTTAAATGGATGGGCACACTGGGTGAATTTTCAGATTTAACTTTTTCTGTTGCGCTATTGATAGCCCTATAGCTGGCGTTAGATTTAGGCGCACTCGCCAAATAGGTGGTAACCTGGGAGAGGACAATGGCGGCCTCCGGCATACCAATCATATGGACGGCTTGAAACCCTGAAGTGGCTATTGTCAATCCCCGGGGATCAGCATTCCCAATATCTTCCGAAGCCAAAATAATAAGTCGCCGCGCAATAAATTCTGGTTTTTCACCGCCATCCAGCATTAGCGCGAGCCAATAGACTGCCGCATCTGGATCGCTTCCACGAACTGATTTAATAAATGCACTGATGGCGTCATAATGGTAGTCGCCTGATTTATCATAAAGCTGAGTTTTACTTTGGAGCGCTTCATTCAATATCTCGGATGAAATCATACCATCGTTCCCAACAAGGCTGGCAGCCAATTCGACTGTATTTAGCATTTTTCGCGCATCACCACCGGCAGACTTAATTAGTGTTAACGACACATCATCATCTAATTGTATTTTACCTTTGGATAAAACAATATCCTCTTTAAAGGCCCGATCCAATACCATGGACAATTGATTTTCATCTAAATGTTTCAAGGTTAATACTCTGCATCGAGATAGGAGGGGAGATATCACTTCGAATGATGGATTTTCTGTGGTTGCACCAATTAAAGTGATCACTCCTTCTTCAACTGCATGAAGGAGGGCATCTTGTTGGGATTTGCTGAAGCGATGAATTTCATCAATAAATAAAATTGTAGGATGACCTAAATCCCGATTGGCTTTCCCTTTTTCAATTACTTTCCTTAAATCCTTCACCCCACTAGACACGGCCGATAATTCATGTATTTCTGCATTTAAACTATTGGCAATAATGCGAGCCAATGTGGTTTTACCCGTACCAGGAGGTCCCCAGAAAAGAAGTGAAAATAATTGATCTTTTTCTAAAAGTTTTGATAAGATTTTTTCTGGGTCAATCAAATGAGATTGTCCAATAAATCCGGACAGAGATTGTGGACGAACCCGATCTGCCAGAGGTGGCAGATGTTGATTAAATAGAGATGGCGTGGCAGACATGATTGAATTTACTCTTATTCATGCGGGGAAATTTACAGTAATTCTATTCTGTCAATTGATGTAAACTTCGGCCTTTCTAAGGGAGAAAAATTATGAAACTAAAATGGCAAATACCTGCATTGGCAATATTCATGTTAGTGGCGGGTTGCAGTAAGGAAGATAAAGTGATAGATGGTGAATTAATGATAGAAGATATCATTGTTGGAGAAGGCACAGAGGCGGTTAAACACAGTATCGTTACGGTGAATTATACCGGTTGGCTAGAAGATGGAACCAAGTTTGATTCTTCTTTAAACCCAGGACGGGAACCCTTTAGGTTTACCGTAGGTGCTGGACAAGTAATTCAAGGGTGGGACCAAGGCGTTCCAGGGATGAAAATTGGGGGAAAACGTAAACTAACTATTCCACCTAGTATGGGGTATGGAAACCGTGATATGGGCGTTATCCCATCAAATTCAGTTCTCATTTTTGAGGTAGATTTACTGGGTGTAGAATAGTTACACTTCGGTCTGCGTAGTCGCGGACAATTAACCATTTGGGCAATCGTGGATGAATGATTGACTGATAAAATAAAAAATAACTATCGATCTATTTACAATTTGCCTTATCAATATACAATACAGGCCAAGGTATTGTTTGGACGTAAGGTGATGCGTTATAAACAATGGGAAATGGATCATATTGCTGGTTATCTTGAAACCCATGCCAATGGCGGCACGATTATAGATATGGGATGTTCTACGGGACATATGGTGGAAGTTTTATCCGAATACTTTGGCCATAACCGTATTCATGGTGCTGATATTCATTTAGATTCTGTAAATCGAAACAGAACAAATTTCCAACTGAATCAATTCCACCATATTCAAAATGGTTTTTATAAAGAAAATGCAGGCCGATTTAGTGCCGTTACCCTGATGCATGTATTGGAACATGTGGACCAACCCATTCAAATGCTTAAAGATGTCAAACACCTATTAACAGAAGATGGCATATTGGCATTGAGTGTTCCGCAAGAAAGAATCAGGGGCGATGCAGCTGTATTTGAAAACCTACTTAATATTGGTCGAGGGAAATTTGTAAACGTCCATGTCCGGAACTATAATTATGGTCGTCTGGCTCAGGATGTACATGCCGCTGGTTTAGATATTCTTTCTCATCGATATATTCATGGATTTTTCCCCACAGTTAATGATAAACGATTCGGTAATTACAGTTTAATTTTATACACAAAAAAAGCCCCGAATAAAAACGGAGCTTAATTGAGCCACTGAGCGGGATCGAACCGCTGACCTACGCATTACGAATG
>JABGZQ010000025.1 GCA_018674655.1 Fidelibacterota bacterium
CGAAGCCTGAAACCCCACGACCTTTTTTGGAATGATATCTGCTTTTTTAATCGTCACAGACCCGAAAGATGTTGATACGACATACGTATCATCCGTTTCTGCTGTAATGGTTCCAGAAACTTTATCCCCAGATTTGAGATAAAACGTTTCTTCTTGCTGGGGTAAATCACCGGCCATAATCAAACCTGAATTAAGTAGGACCAAAGTCACTGTAACCATGGCAAATATCGAATTTATTAATGGACGTTTTTTATTCATTTGTAATTTTCCAATCATTCTCGCTCAAATTATAGATTCGAGTATTCTTTTCTTTGTATCCGATTCCTGCCCCCACAATGCCTAAAGCAACACCATCCACTGCAGCACACATGGGTACGGTTAAAACCAAATAATGGTAATATCCCTCATAAGATCCCAAGACAGCACCCACCGCAGCGCCAATCATCCCGCCGGTCTTTAATCCTTTGAGTCCACGTTCTTTCATTTTCGTTCCCAAAACATAATGAATAGCACTAACGTCATCCAAGGAAATCGATATATTTTCCATGAGAAGTGTTTGGGATGCCACATCCACAGACTTGTAAGTATAAATTTCATCATTTATTATGATTTTTTCACCAGGTTGAATTACAAATGTGTCATCATCTTTTTTCAAAATTAAAGAAACACCATTCTCGTCTCCATAAAGAAAAGGGCCAGAAAGTTGTACCGTCCCCGACTCGAGAAATCCGATGGTTAACGCTGTGACGACCATCCCAGTGATAAGAAATTTATTTTTAATTCCTATAATATGGTCTCCTAAAAATAAACATCTACTTTTTGCACACCACCCATGCTCCGTCTACCTTAATTAAAATTTGTAATAAAAGGCAATATGGGGTCGTTGAAAATGAATCCCAAGCTGAAGGTTTTCGCTATAAGCGTAAATGAACCCAAAGTCGAAATCGAAATCAGAGATTTCTTTTCCTTCTGCAAACTCCAAATTAGATGCCCAATAGGGATCATAGAATGCTTCAAAGATTAACTTTAGGTTTCGCCTCGCATCCGCATGAATGGCATAATAAGCCCTGGGCATGGGATCATAACCGGGATAGGTGGTGAGTGTAGCACCAATGGTATGATTGATTCTCCCTTGTCCTGATTTCTTTAAATTGGAAATTGTATAAGCAGCAAAATATTCCATCCACATTCTGTCGCCACCGGTATCTTCATCTTCTCCATCAAATAAATATCCTTCTTCTCCTACCCGGCGCCATTCTTGCCGTTCAGTTTCAGTCTCCCAGTCTACCCCCCAGGAGTCTTTAACTGTTTTTAATTCATATTTCACCGGGTATCCCCGCATATGAAAATGACCCCCGATGGCAAAAGCATGTTCCGATTTTAAGTTGCCTTTTTTAAATACCGTATATTTGGGTCTGAAGTTTAGATCGCCCAAAAAATAGCCGCCCCATTTAGAGGTAATCTGAAAACGGTCTGACAAACCATATCCCCATGATAAAAGGCTCAAATACAAAACATTATCCCCCACCGTATATCCCGTGGGGTCAAAGTAAACATCAATGAGACGTTCTTTACCATAGTACCAACGCCCTTCTTCCGTTTGACCGGGTCTTTTAAATCCGCGAGCTACGGTGCCCATACTTTTAAAATCAATGCGGTCGATTTTTTCTTTCGAAATAGACACTTCCCCAAATTGGGCTTTTACTTTAATGCCTTCATCACTTTCAGATAAAATAACACCTTTCAGCTTGTCGCCGGATTTAAGGTAAACAATGGCTTCTTCCGGTTTGATGTCTTTTTTATTAATGGTGACGGACCCAAAAGTGGTTTCAATTGCATAGGTGGAATCTGTTTCGGCGGTGATAGTGCCTGAGACTTTATCTCCGGACTTAAGATAAAACGTTTTTTCCTGGGCAAAAATGATCCCGGAATAAAAAAGGAACATTAATAATATTGATTTTTTCATGGTTTTTCCTTTACAAATCTCCATCCTAATTATCAATTAAGATGGAATATTATTCAAAATACTTGAATAATATTACAGATTATGTTAATTTATTTCAAGTATTATTTATCATTATGACAAAAATGACAAAAGTTCAAGAAATTATCTTCCAAGTCATGACCCACAAAGGCTTCCGCCATAAATATGAAGTGGCAGAATATTTTGGTGTCACACCTCAGGCTCTGAGTACCTGGCTCACCACAGGGCGAGTGCCGTCTAAGCATTTACTCAAAGTTCAGACTGAAATTCAAACCCCTAGTTTACCCCCTGCCATTGACCCCACAATGGAGGACAAACAAACGGTAATTGATTATTTAATCAATGAAAATATGCGGCTAAAAAATGAAATTGGCCAATTAAAAAGTAAGGTTCATAATCTTCAATCATCCAAAAATAAAGATGATTTAATTGAACGAATTAATGCCCGATCTTTGTTTATCGCCGGACGATTATCCGACGGTATCATTACAAATGTAAGTGGTGATTGGAAAAAGGCAATGGGTTATAACGAGACAGATTTGGTGGGGCATCGCTATGATGAAGATTTTATTCATTCAGATGAATTTGTTCGGACACATCGCCATCGCGAAATTCTTCAGAAATCAACGGGAATTAAAGAAACACGCTTTAGTACCATCCAGCGTTGGAAAAATGGACAAACTGGGAATTATATAATGCTAAGTATGGTCTGGTATGTAGATGTGGAGAATGATATGGTGGAAATTATTGCCAAACCTATTGATAACGATTTCAGCGAATTAGGTATAATGAATTAAAATGGGTGACAACCATTTGATGTAAATCACATTAAATTAGGTAAAATAATAATTAATTTTGTGAATGTCTTTTAATAAAGGAGAATGATTATGAAAACAAAAATCAGTCTAATACTTTCAGCGTTATTATGGGTTGGATGTGCAACCTCACCCCAAGAGTCCAATAAACTTACCATGGGAATGGTTCAATCCAGTGTGACAAAAGGGGCAAACCAAACAGAAATCACCAAAGTATTGGGGGCTCCCAATATTATATCCAAGGATAAACAAGGTAGAGAAACCTGGACGTATGATCGCATTTCGCGAGAGAATGAAGCCAAATCAATGACATTTTTTGGTATTATAAACCCCATCAGTTGGTTTACTGGTGCAGGAACGGGTAGCAAATCTTCTTCCAGTACATCGTCAAAATCACTCACAGTTATTATCACATTTGACGATAATAAAAGTGTGGTGGATTATGCCTACCAAAGTCTATCCTTTTAAATGTTAAGAAGAATTATTCAACCTAAGACCCAATCGGGTCGATTCTTCTACATGTCACTTATTGCTTATTTGGTCATGGGCATTTCTGGCTGTACCAATCCGCCCCGAACCGATAAACCGGCTACGTCCATTGCCAGGGCAATGGAAACTCGGTCTTTCCCCGGTGATTTAAAATCCGTACTAAAAGCGGCCATCAATTCACTTCAAGACATGGACTATACCATAGAAGTCTTGAATTCTGATGTTGGGCTCATTACAGCCAGCCGAACAACGGAACATGCAAAAGCAGGATTGGCCAATGAAAAACCAGAAGGGGAACTAAGTGCTGGCCAAAAAGCATGTCTTGCCATTGGCGCAGTGGCTGTCATTGCCATCATTGCATCCATGATTTTTGGCCATAATGGTGGGGATGATGATTCAAGACCACTATTTGGGAATAGCCATGGTCGTGATGATGGCCCGGACGGGCCGAAAATCTATCGCTATAAAATTACCGTTAATCTAACTGAATTGACAGACGGAGAAACCAATGTGCGTGTGAGTGCCAGTGGTGAAGTAGAACAAGATGGTAAAATTTTGGCAACTGGTGGTGTACATGAAATGGAATTTTTCCAGAAGTTTTTTGCCGGCATGAACCAGGGATTATTTCTGGATCAAAACGTTCCAATAAATAATTAATGTAGAGGCGTAGCCACGTCTCTAGCGGAATTATAATTCCGCTAGAATATCCTGGGCGTGTGTTTTGACCTTTACTTTGGGATATGCATATGAAATTTTCCCTGATTCATCAATCACATAGGTAAATCGAAAAATGCCTTCATATTCCCGTCCGTAGAGTTTTTTCTTACCCCAGGCTTCGTATGCTTTGAGTACATCTTTACTCTCGTCACTGAGTAGTTGAAATTGGAATCCCTGTTTTTCGCTAAAGTTTTTTTGACGCTGAACCGAATCCGCGCTCATGCCAATAATAATTGCATTCTTTTTTTCGAAATTTTTGAGTTCATCACGGAACCCTTGCCCTTCAACCATTCATCCAGGGGTACTGGCTTTGGGGTAAAACCAAAGGACTACTTTCTTCCCGGCATAATCACTTAAGGATACATCATTCCCATCTTGATCAGGGAGTGTAAAATCCGGTGCTTTAGTGCCCACTTCTAACATAATTCCTCCTATTTGTTGAGACACATTGCAATGCGTCTTTACAATTACGTGTTTTTACAAATTTACTTTTGACCAGCGCATACGATCATCATTGTTTTTGACCATATCATAAACCGTTTGAATACCTTCTTTTTGTCCATTCCAAACCAAAGTATTGAGTGCTTCTTTAATATTCACCCATTTAAAATCAATATGTTCATCTGACAGTGTTACTTCAGTCGATCCTGCTTCAATTCCAAAAACGGGGACAAGATTGACCCGATCCCCATGTACTTCATAAAAACGACTCACATGATCCGCCACGAACATATTTACAGGATCCAACCCCGTTTCTTCTTTTAATTCACGAATGGCTGCTTCTGGTGGTGTTTCACCTTCTTCAATTTTCCCAGCCACCCCCTGCCATAGGTGTTCATAAATCTTATTTTTGTTCCGTTTCAACAATAGAAAATTTAAATCATTATCCGTTTTTAAGTACACATAACAATCCACAACTCTAACGGTTACACTTGCCATCTTATTTTAATAAAACCATTTTTTGGGTAAGGACTCTTGTTCCCGATTCCATTCGGGCGAAATAAATGCCAGCAGGCATGGGTTGGCCCCCATCATTTTTCCCGTTCCAAACCACTTTATTTGAATTGGAAATACCGTTTATCAAATTTGCCACTACCCGACCATTAATATCAACCACATACAAATGTATGGGAAGCAATAATGCGTTCCCACCATCAAATTTGATGGTGGTGGTTGGATTAAACGGGTTTGGATAATTGGCGAGCAATTCAAACCGCTCCGGTGATTCATCTCCCACAGCTGTTACAGGATCATTAAAATCGTCACCATTTCTTGGCATCAGTTTGTATTTGCCATAAGTATAATGAAGCACACCGGTGATACTGATAAAATGGGTGCCATATTCTGGCAAAGGCCAGTCCCCATCAAACATATAACCATCTATCATGGCAGTTCCCGTATAATCAGATGCAAACCATTGACCATCCTTATTGGCACTTTGGGTGACCTCTACATTCACGATCCGAACTAGCATACCTTCATACTTTTCTACCCAGACACGGCAGTCCCCCGATACAGAGCTAGCTGTGACGGTTACCGGTTCAACCGAAACACCACTTGATAAAATTTCTGTGGATACAATATTCTTCATTTCTGTCATACCAAAATATTCTGAAATATCCCCTTTAAGCTTTACCTGATCTCCTTTATTCGGTGGCGTGTACCCTTGGGCAATATATACAAACATACCGGCCCATTCTGTTCTAGTCGGATCCTGAAAAAAGAAATTAGGATATTCTTGATCCGGGCGAACTGCTGTCACCACACCGGTCACTTCCACATTCTGTCCTTCGAATTCCGATGGATAACAATTCTCTCCCGCACCCTGGTTTTCCGTGAATTGAATATCATAAGGTGTATACCCCCCCACAACCGGTACCACCACATTCACAAAATCGGTCGCTCCTTCTCCATCGTTATCTGACACCGTCAATTTAAATGTAAATGATGTGGTACGGTTTACGTCAGGCACGACAAAGTTAGCCTTAACCGATCCACCCATGTTTAAAGTCACTGCCGGCCCAGAGGTCTGATCCCATCCATAATAAATGATTGTGCCATTTGGATCATAACTTTGGCTTCCATCTAAATAAACTGTTTCACCAATAGCGGCAACAGCATCGCCCCCTGCATGCGCCACAGGACTGGTAGAAGACTTGGTGGTATATGCTATTTTCGCCACAACCGGATAATGATCCGATGCTAGGTAAATGGCTTCAGCGATGCTGTCAGGGACTGCACTATTTCCACCATCAATGAGTGCCTTATCATAATGGTTTCCATCATTCCCAATGACCGTGTAGGAACCATCCACATATTTCAAATCCGGATCGTTGGATGTAAAGTGGTCCGAAAATAGGATAAAATCAAAACGATCATCTAATCCACCGGTGGAACCCCCATCCCCTAAGTTATTCGTTCGTGTGGATTGGGTATATTTCATGACATGGGCACTTTCTTTTCGCACCCAATGCCCCACCACATCTTCTAAGTCCACCGTCATACTATCTGTTAATAATTTATAGGCCGGTTCCTCCGTATCGTATAAATTGAAATCACCCCCAAATATATAATGATAATTTTGATCTTTTTGTGCCACATACTTATATAGTTCTTTTGCTTCTTCCCATCGCTGTTCCGATTCACTCGTTCCATCGCTTGCCTTCAAGTGGGCACCAAAAACCGTAAAAGGCGCTACGTTTGAATGGGCATTCTTAATGGATAGGGTATAACCAGGAATACTCCGCAAAACAGTAGAAAGAACAACATGAGATGAGAGATCCAATTTGGATTTTCGATAAATAATGCCGGTTTTCATGTAAGAGGAACTGGGCAATGTCCCTGCCGCAAAGGCCGTGCTGTCCACATTAAATACATCACTCAATAGTAAATCGATACCACTCTGGTGTTCCAGCTCTTCAAAAATCACAATATCAGGTTGCGCATAATCCATGACTTTCTTAATGGATTGGGCACGACCGGTTGTATTGCCTGAAAAGTGAAGCACATTATACGTCATAATGGTTAATGTATCCTGACTGTAGATTCCGGCATTTAAAAAGATGAGTAACAGAAATCGCTTCATTTTAATAATCAATTCCTGTAGAAATTTTACCCACAACAACCTTCCGATGGTTTTTCAAAACCGGTTCACGATATTTCTCTAATGATTGATTCTCTTCATCCGTCAGTAATTCCATTTCATTTAAAAATGCCAAGGAAGAAGAGTGAAGTGCACGCATATTGCCATCCAACACTTTGATGGCGCAACCCAAAACGGAGCCATCTTTCTTGCGAATACCAAAACCTCGAATAGCCTCACCACCGACCTTACACACGGCACGGCCATTCATAGCGGTTAAAAAATCCGTATCGAATCGATTATTGCCACCCACCAAATATGGATGGTGTGTCATGGCATCATACAACCGGTCTAAAACCAGATCATGTCCCGATGCCAATTGTTGAAACATATCCGCAATAATGGTTAAAGTCAAAAAAGGTGTGGGTGCGCTACACCCATCAATGGCCGTGGTTAATTTTTCTAACTTTGAAAATTCTTTAATCTGATCAAATATGGCTTGTTGAACGGGATGTTCCGGAGAAATATAATCAGCAGGATCACTATTTAATTGTTTACTTAAAGAAAGCATCCCTACATGTTTTCCACTACAATTATTATGTAATGGACTCAAATCAATGTCATTTTTAATCAGCCCATGGTGGGACGCGATGTCATAAGGTGGATGGGACCCACAGGAAAGATCATTTTGAGTAAATCCCAGTTTATCCAGCATGGATTGGGCTGTTTTTACATGGATTTCCTCACCATTATGTGAGGCGCACATGAGGGCAATTTCATCTTCAGAAAACCCCGCTGCATCCACAGCCCCGGATTTAACCGCCGCAGATGCCTGAAACGGTTTACACGAAGATCGGATACATGTTAAATAATATGGGTCTCCTGAGGCATACACCACCTCCCCTTTTTCATCCACCGCAACTCCATAGGCCACATGGATGCTTTCATTAAATTCTCCTCGCATTACTTTCGATAATATAGGCATGGTCAATTATTTTACATGTTGAGACACAAATTCAAATTTGAAACCTTCTACCAACAGTTCGGGGATTTCCTTTTTGAGCACTGCCAATGTATTGGGTCTCGCGTGCCCAATACCCACAGCCATTCCCTTTTCTCTGGCCATCGTAACCAATTTATCCAATTGATTCTTAATTAACCCTTGGTTTGAATCATTATCTAAAAACACATGACGTCTGGTTGTGGGAACCCCCAGATTTTGCATGGTTTGTTCAGCCACCGTTTTTGAAGAAGTACGACTATCTAAAAAGTATTTTCCTTCTTGTTTCAGTACCGACCCCATCGCAGTCATCACTTTTCCATTGGTCGTTGCTTTGGATCCCTGATGATTATTCATCCCAACAGCTTCGGGCATATCCTTGAATACTTCCCGTATACGCCATTCAATTTCTTCGCTTATCATCCCTGCTTTGATTTTATAATCCTCTTCGCCGGATTCGGGAACGGTCGATTCCATGGGCATATGAATAATGACTTCTTGTCCAGAAGCGTTGGCTTTTTGAGCAAATTTCCTGCTTTGGGCATGGCCGGGAATAATGGCACATGTAATTGGAATGCCCAAATCTAAAAATCCGTCAGAAACTTGATCGTCTCGATATCCAAAATCATCAATCACGAGAAGAATAGTCCCCACCGACTTTTTTGATGTCGGTTTCGAAATAGGTTTTTCAATCGTGGGTTCTTCCACATCTTCAATGGTTAAAGGTCCCCGTGTGACCAAATCCAATTTCCGTAAAGCCAAATAGTTTGTGAGGAGTAAAAACAAAATAGCGAGGCTAAGAAAGCCAATAACTTTTTTATATGCAGCCGGTTTCATACTTATGGCAGACGAATGGAAATATCCATCATTTGAGGCATACCTAAATATTGATCTCCCCACTGAAATCCGTAGGATATTGAATAAATTCCCAATTGAATACCGACACCACCAGAGATAGATGTTGCCCCTTTGGTACCCATGGCTGTGATGCCAAAAATCAGATTTTTATATCGGCTATTTCCGCCACCGTATATCAATGGATTCTTAACAAGGCTGTTTGATTCCACAGCACCAAATAAAGAATATTGATTTCCATCATAGGCCAACGTACTGATTAAGCGTTTTGGTAATTGAGGGGATTCGGAAACCAATGGTCCCATTTTTCCAAAATTGAGGGCTGATAAACTGATGGTTATATTTTCCCATGCTCCCCATTCCATCCCCAGGTCAATCGCGGTGCCATTAGATTTTTCCTGATACATTAGGATATCGATCCGTTTCACCCCCACACCCATTTGAAACGCACCTTTACGCCAGCTATAAACACCTCTAATAGAAGAACCATAAGCTGCATAATAGGCCAATGGCTCAGATGTGGGTTTATTGGGACGTAATTCAATATCATCCAATCCCACATATCGAATGTCCAGGCCTCCACTACCATTTTTAATTTGTCCCTTCCATCGAAACCCAAACGATTGAACACCCGCCAACCAATTCCCATATGCCAATCCCAATTCCGGCACTTTATTTATTTGATTAAGCATGGCCGGATTACGCCAATGAGAATTAAAATAAATCAGGTCATGAGCGGAGGGAGGAATCGATAAAAATTGAGTGCCTACTGCCCCGGCTTGGGAAAGTAGAAACATAATAATAATGAACTTAAAATGAAAACGCATATGTAAATATATGGGCGACACCGGCAGGATTTTCAAACACAAATGCATAATCCAGTTTTCCGTCATTATTTTTTAATAAGGACCAATCTACCCCAACACCAACGGACATTCGGCCATTCCCTAACCCTGCACGAATAAAATAATTGTCGAGATAAGGGTATTCACCGCCAATACGTAAGGAATACCCAATTAATTCATTGCCATTCATGACCATGCCTCCATCGGCGACAACATGCACTTTCCCATATTTAAATGTACTCCCCACGCGATACAAGGTTGGGAATTGTTCAACGTACACTTTGCCACGTTCAAATATTTTATCTGTTTTCCATTGGTATCTGGAATTCAAATCCTGAACCATGAAGGCCAAATTTGCTCCCTTTTCTGTATGGATGAAAATACCAAAATCCACTCCCATCCCTTTACCAGCTAAATCTATGGTATTCATGGGCAATTGGTGTTGGAGAATTTTTATATTTAACCCTGCAGAAAACCATGGTAGAATTTTCTGGGCAAAAGAGATGATGAATGCATCTTCTGAAGTCGATAAATATTGAGTATGCTCTCCTGCACTGGTTCGTCCATCAATTTGATCTGTCCCCGCACTCACCCAGGCAATCCCCAAACTGGCGGTTGGAGGTAAAGGTGTTGAAAAATTAGCCGCCATAAATCGTCGAGATAAAGGTAAAAAGTGGTGACTGAATCCCAACTGTCGTTTTTGAATAAATACCAGAGAAGCTGGATTATGATAAGCGGCAAATCCTTTATCAATCTCGGCTGTAAAACCACCCCCCATCGCCATGGCTCGGGCCGACGAACCCATCCGTAGAAAACCACCGGCATAAGATCCCTTATCACCGGCATTTAACCCGACGAATGTCATTAAACAGAAAATGATATATTGTTTAAGCCGATTCATTATTTGATAACTATCAGTTTCATCCATTTGATTTTTTGGTCATACTCTAATCGAATAAAATAGGTGCCATTATCCACCACGC
>JABGZQ010000055.1 GCA_018674655.1 Fidelibacterota bacterium
AGTGTTGGGAATCGGACCCAGTGAATCATCAAAAACAATTACGCTGAATCCAGAAACAAATGAAATTTTTCTTGATATTAATACTGCTTCTGTTGTGCCCCGGGAGCCGGCGGCAGGATATACCTCAGGGTATGTGGCTGAGTATGATACCCTGTCCACATTGAATCGCATCTCCGGGTTTGGGACAGGTGATTTTGCATTTGAAATTCTCGACCCAATGGCCATCGAAGATACCAATACATTTCAAATCACTTTTGATGTAAATCCAACTCGCTATTCAATTGAAGATTTAAACCCCATAATCGAAACCCGAACCGTCAAAGAAAATGTCTTTATTACACTGAAAAAAAATCGACTTAATGCATCCCGATTTATTGTAAAAAACAGTAACGGAACGGTGATGACTCAAGGACAAGACTATTTGCTTTATTCTGAAGCAGGTCAGGTGGTAGTGACAGATTCCTTGAATTCAAATATTAAGGATGGAGAAGAAGTCACTTTTGAATATACCCATTATCCACTTTGGGATAGTAAACAATTAAATAACGAAGAGTCCAATCCGGTTATTGATGGTATCAAAATATATGTAAAAGATGAATCCCTCGCTCTAAACAAAGAAAAATCTATTTGGGTTGATGGCAGCACAGGCAATTATGCAGTAACTGTGGGACCGTTTGATGGCAAAGCATCGAATATGCGTTCTGGTAACTATGAAATTCGCTGGTCCAATAACGAAGAAACCTATACGGATACACTCAACAATACCATGCCATTCGAAATATGGAATGTGACACCCGGACTCGTACCATTTAAAGAACGTATTGTTTTACTTGATTATTTAAAGCGTAATAAGAAATGGGACTTAGGAGAAGATGTGGGGTTATTAGAAATAGACCCTAAAACACAATTAACCTGGCTAATCTCATTCACAAAGCCTGGGAATGGTACCGTTAATCATCCGATTGGCGGTGATATTTATTATATCGCCACAAATCGACCATTTACATCTGAAGATATATATCAATATCAAACCCAAGCATCAGCCATTAACCCAGAAATGGCCACCAATGATTTGGAAGATATCCGAGTGGTTCCGAACCCTTATGTGGTCACAAATATCTTGGAACCACTGGATCGACAAAATCCTCGTGATCGAGGACCACGTAAAGTATATTTTGATAAACTTCCCAACGAATGTACCATACGGATTTATACCACCACTGGAGAACTGGTAAAAGAAATTTCACATACATCTGCATTTGATGATGGACAAGAATCATGGGATTTGACCACAAAGGATAATTTCCCCGTCGCTTACGGCGTCTATATCTATCATATTGATGCTGGCGACTTGGGTGAAAAGATCGGAAGACTGGCGGTCATTAAATGAGGCTTTTCTCAATCATCATTATATCATCCACCCTTTTGTTTGCCCAATTAGATAATAGTGCAACCATTACAAAAACGGGAACAACAGCAGCCCAGTTTTTAAAAATTGGTGTAGATGCCCGCGCCTCAGCCATGGGAAATGCATTTACAGCCATGAAGGGTGATATTAGTTCCATGTACTGGAATCCCGCTGGCCTTACTTCTATTGGTAGAATGGAAACTATGTTCATGAATAGTAGCTGGCTGGCCGGCATCCAATTTACACATGCAGCCTTTGCCATCAATTTAAATGCTGCCGGTGTTATTGGTTTTAGCATGACGAGTTTATCTGTGCCGGAGGATATGGTTCGCACTGTCGAGAAACCCAACGGTACAGGGGAATATTTTGATGCAGGTGATTTAGCCATGAACTTCACCTATGCGCGGAAATTAACAGACCAATTTTCTATTGGTGGTAATATTAAATATATCCGACAAAATATTTGGCATGCCAGCGCATCATCTGTAGCGGCAGATTTAGGTGCCCTTTTTGTAACACCATTTAATGGCATTCGGCTTGGCGCTAGTTTATCCAACTATGGATCTGAAATGCAAATGTCCGGTCGCGATCAAAAATTCAGTGTTGACCCAGATCCCAATAATGGTGGAAATGTAGAATTCGTAAATGCCATGTATGAAACAGATAAATTTCCATTACCTCTCTTATTCCGAGTGGGCCTTTCTGGAGAAATAATTGAGACTGAAAAAATGAGACTCAGCTTTGCTGTGGATGCACTCCACCCCAATGATAATGTTGAGTGGGTAAATGCCGGTTTAGAATATGCGATGGCAGAAACATTTTTTATTAGAAGTGGCTTGACCACACTTTTTCGGGAAGATTCTGAAGAAGGACTTACGTTTGGCGGTGGCGTCCATTATCGAATTGGTGGATCCGCTACACAAATTAAAATTGATTATTCCTATTCGGCTTTTGGGCGATTAAAAAATGTCCAGCGTCTTTCTCTCGGCCTCAGGTTTTAGCCTGATTCTCGAACCATTTAACCACGCCATCTAAATTATTAAATACCAATGCACCTGTTTGCTTTAATCGTGCGATACTGACATGTCCATTGGCAACTAAAACGCAATCTGCACCAATATAACAGGCCACTTCATAGTCGTGGGGGGTGTCCCCTATAAATAATACTTCATGGGGTCCATAATGCAATTCATCTACCCACGCTTTACCCACAATTTCTTTTCCGTAGGCATAATGGTTATCCTGCCCTATAATTTTCATAAAATATTTTCCAATATCATGGTATTGTAAAATATCATCTAACATATCTTGGCTGGCAGCTGAAAGTAAGGATTGGGTTAACCCG
>JABGZQ010000084.1 GCA_018674655.1 Fidelibacterota bacterium
CTTTGATAAAGGCAATCCAAGAACAACAAGCGCAGATTACAGAATTGCAAAACAAGATCAATGCCATAATGGAAATGCAAGCCAGCGCATCAGCTTCGAAGTCTTATGGTGAGGGCGATCAGTAATTAAATGAAACGCCTCTGGGTCAAATAGCCCCACTACTTGTGGGATTATGGGTAGATTTGAATGTCTATAAAAATAGTGCTTTAATATTATAAGATAAAACAGGAGAAGATCATGAATAAAATAATCACAACTATATTACTTGTAATGGGATTTCTCAAGGCTCAGGATGAGCCACTACGGGTGCTGATCCCCTGGTACAACTACCCCATCCATTGGTCGGCGGACTACCAGTGGGACGACCTCGCCAGCTCGGCCTCGCAAATCCCGATCACCGCCATCATCAACGCTAACAATGGTCCCGGATCGGGAGGCCCCAACGCAGACTATATAGTGGGTATGTCGGAATTGGCCGATAAAGTAACCACAGTAGGCTATGTGCCTACGGGATACGGAAACCGCGATATCTCGACCGTGAAGGCTGAGATCGACGAATGGGCAGACCATTGGGTTCCTCACGGCCTCTCGGGAATTTTTATCGATGAAATGTCAAATGAAACCAGTAAACTATCCTACTACGAAGACCTCTACGTATATATTATGAGCAAGCCCGGCCTCGAGGAGGTCCACGGCAACTCTGGGGTGTCCTCGGAAGAAGTCTATGTGTCGGCGCCCGCGACCACAGCTCTGGTGATCTCCGAAAACTACATGTCGGAGTGGCCATCGTATGTCACTGACTCCTGGGTCAATGAATACGATGCGGCACGCTTCTCGATGCTTGTCCACACCGCCAGTACGACCAGCGAAATGCAGACCGCCATAGATCTTGCACTGCAACGCAACATTGGCTTGGTATACGTCACCGATGACGTGATGCCCAATCCTTGGGACAAACTCCCCACCTACTGGCAGGAACAAGTCAACTACATCAAGTCCTTGAACCAGGGTAATGATTCAGGAGAACCTACATTTAAAGATATGGATACAGATGGTGATGGGTGTTTAAGTGAAGAAGAGTTTGAGAATGCTAATAACGGTAATTAAAACTTCATCCTAATTCTTAAAAAGCCCCTCACTTAAGTGTGGGGCTTTTTTGTTTATAAAATAGACACCCACATTGTTGTATAATTATTTGTAATTTTCTGTATGAAACGCCTCTGGGTCATTTTATTTGGAGGAATATTATTTGTGTTATAGATTGGATAAAAGAAACGAAGAAAGATATATGAAATCATCAATAACTGCCATTCTATTATTTATTTTTATGGGCTGCCAACCACCAAGTGGTACCGTGGAGCCGTCAAAAAGACCTTTGGGCAATATTGCAAAAAAATATCAATCGGATGGTAAAAAATTAATTGATGTAGCTTTGTCCGATACGGCTGGATTTCTTCGATTAGGAGAAATGTGTGATACCTTTGGTCCTCGATTTAGTGGGACGGATAACCTTGAAAAAGCATTGGATTGGATACTCGAAGAAATGAAGGCCGATGGGCTTGAAAATGTCCATGCAGAAGACGTCATGATTCCTAAGTGGGTAAGAGGAGAAGAGTCTGCTCAAATGATTGCTCCTTGGAAGAAAAACCTCCATATGTTAGGTCTAGGTGGAAGTATTGGTACGGGTCCAAATGGAATTACTAGTGAAGTTATTGTTGTTAATAGTTTCGAAGATTTAGAAGCTAGATCATCTGAAGCTAAAGGGAAGATCGTACTTTTCAATGTCCCCTTCACAAGCTATGGTAAAACTGTACAATATCGATCTGGTGGTGCAATTGCAGCTGCTAAGGCAGGAGCTATTGCAAGCATTATTAGATCTGTAGGACCATTTTCAATGAATACACCACATACAGGTGGAATGCGTTATGAAGATGGCATAAAAAAAATTCCTCATGCAGCAATAACAGTTGAAGATGCTGCTATGATATCACGAATGGTTGACAGAGGTCAAACCATCAAAATTAAATTATATATGGAAGGGAAATTCGAGCCAGATGCTTTATCAAGAAATGTAATGGGAGAGATTAAGGGTTCTGAATTTCCAGATGAAGTGATTGTCCTAGGTGGCCATATAGATTCATGGGATGTTGGACAAGGTGCTATGGATGATGGCGGCGGTTGTGTCGCAGCATGGCAAGCTCTCAAAATGATGAAAGAATTGGGAATAAGGCCAAAACGCACTATACGTGTGGTCATGTGGACGAATGAAGAGAATGGTATGCGTGGAGGCAATGCTTATAGAGATGCTCATATAAATGAACTTGATGATCATATTTTAGCAATGGAATCAGATGGAGGCGTCTTTAAACCTTCTGGTTTTGGTTTTACAGGATCTGATGAAGCAATGAATATTTTGCAAGATATTGGAACGTTACTTTATTCTATTGAATCTGGAGTAATAACCAAAGGCGGTGGTGGAGCCGATATTGGACCGATCATGCGTGAAGGCGTTCCCGGTATGGGATTGAGAGTTGAGGGTTCTAAATATTTTTGGTATCATCACACCAATGCGGATACTTGGGATAAATTAGATCAGGATGAATTTAATCGATGTGTGGCAACCATGGCTGTTATGGCGTATGTGGTTGCGGATATGGATGATCGCTTACCACGATAAAGTATTGTGTTGGGCAACGTATCATCTTGGTGTAACTTATTCAACCCTATCCGTAAATAAGTAGAGTGTCCCATTTGAAAAAAATCATAAATCCTTTTATTTTTTGCGCTGTATTAGTGTGCACTGGTCAGCAGTCTAATCAACCCGTCGGCATATCTGGTCCAATTGATGTACTAACAGATTTCCCTAAACGGGAATTGTGTGGTTTGCCCATCATGACTGATGAATGGCATAAAAATGTTATGGAATATATGCGTATAAATTATCCAGACGAATACCTGGCCTTACATCGCCCGCCTGTGTTAAAGAAATCTTATTCAGTTGGTGATGTTGCCACATTTTACGTAATTCAAGATGATGAATCCGGCGGAACAAAACGAGTGCAAGTTGGGGCTAAATTATTGGCCAAAGGTAATCATAATGCTATTTGGGCCGACACCGTTGCTATGCTCTCCGCTAATAATATTTCAGAAAATCTGGCCAAGGATTACCTTAAACTCCTTGAAGAATCAACACCGGCATTTTCTCGGGATACTTCAAAAGGGATTTATGAATTAGAAACAGAATATTTTGGGGAACCACCAAACAAGGATGGTGATGGTGTTGTTGACTTTTTGTTTGCGACCTTATATTCTGGTGCGGCTGGATATTTTTCACCTTTAGATCAAACAAATGGTGCGGGAAGTAATCGTCGGGATATCGTTTATATTGATGTGGGCTCGGGGATATCCTACACAAAGGGTACCTTGAGTCATGAACTTCAACATTTAATCCATTATAATTATGATAAAAATGAGAATACTCAATTCAATGAGGGCTTGAGTGAAATGGCTACCATAATCTGTGGTGGTGATTATATTTCTCATTCATATTATTTGCAGAAACCTAACGCTGTTAGTTGGGCATGGGATAGTAATGTAGAGGATTATTCAATGGCATCTTTGTTTACCCTGTATTGGGTAGAGCAATTTGGTGACGCTGCCATTAAAGAATTTGTCCAAATGAAATCAGGGAGTAATTCTGTTCGCGGGTTTACCGCTTTCAATAAATTGCTCCAAAATCATGGTTTTACCGGCGGTCTGAATAATTGGTTTAAAAATTGGTTTATCGCTAATTATGTTGATGATATCAGTTTTAACCCAAAGTATGGATATAAGGCTTGGATATCCATGCGTGCTGCACCCACCTTTACGTATGCCAAAGCCAATATTGAACAGGCAGAAAACATAGTATTGGGTTTTACACCCAATTATATTTTATACACCAATTCCGCCGATTCAATGGCGATTACATTCTCCGGTGTAACACTAACCAAACCGGAATATGTCTCAATTGAAACGACTGATTCGAGCCGAACGTTGAAGGAATTGTCTGATGGTATTATGCACAGGGTAGATAATGACTCACTAAAAGTTCGCAAGGCTATTTTTATAGTAGCGAATACTCAGGATTTTAACCTGACCTACGATTTTACATCCTCTGGGATAGACGCTTCTGAATATTCTGAATACCAGGAGATTGCTTATGATGACGGTACGGCTGATACATTTACCGGTAGTGATGGATCATCTTTTGGATGGCTGGGCTGGGGGGATAATAGTGCTGGAATGGGTTGGTCCATGTATTTCAAACCGGCTATGGTTCAAAACCAATTGGTAGAATTTAAAATTTTGGCAAATTTTTCCCAAGATTTCAGTGGCTCAACACTTGCGGCTGATGCGGACAGAGATTTTTCTGTTCATGTATGGAAGCCAACCGGTGCAGATGGCTCGGTTGAGGACCTGATCACCCCTTTTAATTGGTCTACGAATCGTCAAGGGTTCACATCTGAATTCATTTCAATTGATCTTACACCTTACAAAGACCAATTAAAAGATCATTCAGAAGTATATATCGGGATTGTAGAGGATGATGATGTTGGTACTTACATGGCTATAGACAAAAATGTGAATGACGAAACATATACTTATGCCCACAATATGAATGGTGCAGGAAAAATGTTCAGTTTCTCTGGGTTGAGCGTGGGAGGTACCTCGCTGGAAGGGTGGAACTATATGATGCGTGCCACCTATTTCTATTCAGACACCACCCAGCCTGCCTTTAAGGCTGGCTTCGTTCAAAATCCTGTATTTACAGATGAGCTTGATTTATATGTAATTGCCAATTCGTTAATAAGCCCAAATAAAGTAAAACTTACGGTAACGAATGATGGTGAAACTGAACAACTGAACGCAGCAGTATTAACGGGGAATGATAGTATTTTAATTGCTAACCAATATCGATTGAATTCAACCGGAACCCTGGCGCTTAATGTGAAAGGCGGTTTACGTTATGGCTCTTCTTCCACTGATACGACTTTTTCGTTTACCGTTGCCCAAGCACTGGCTAAGAAAGCTGCAGTTATTGCTTCCTCCGATTCCCGCTTTGAAATGAAAATTCCCGCCGGTGCTCTTAAAGAGGACACTTACCTCATATCCGTTATTAACGATGGATTGTTCTCACCTAAGCATATATCGGAAACGATTGGGAATACCTTTTCCGTGGGGCCGTTCGGCAAGGAATTGGATGAACCTGTTATCCTCCGGGTTGAACTTCATGAAGATGTTATTGCCGCAAATAATCCAGAGCACTTATCCATTGGATATTGGGACGGGGAAATATGGCGAGAACTATTTACGCAAATCTCCAAGGATGGCAATTATCTTACGGGAAGAGGTACCCATTTGGGCCATTATGCCCTTATACAAAAAGGTAGTGGTTCACCACTAGCGACTAAAGATGAGTTTATTCCCACAGAATATGCTTTAAATCAAAATTACCCTAATCCTTTTAACCCGGAAACCATGATTACATACGAAATACCGGAAGGAGTATTTGTGAACCTTAAAGTATTTGATATTTTAGGACGGGAAGTAATTGATCTTGTTTCAGAAAACAAATCGCCTGGCCGATATCAAGTTTTATGGAATGGACAAAATCGTTCTGGTAATCCTGCTGTCAGTGGTATTTATTTCTACCAACTTTCAACCGGTGAATACAAACAAACTAAAAAAATGATTTTGGCGAGGTGAAATGATGCGTATTACAAAATTATTATTTGTGGCTGTAATCATCTTAAGTTCGTGTAAAAAAGAGACTAAAACACAATATGATGTTACTTTTTCTCCATCGGAATTAGACTATGGCAGTATGGAACTGGGTCAATCCAAAACTGAAACCATCACCGTCACGAACAATGATGGTTCAAGCGGGACGTATGTAGGAATTCTGGAGGTAATGGATACACCGGGATATACCATTGAAGGCGAAAACAATATTTCACTGGATAAGGGAGCTTCTCAAGAGGTAAAACTAACATTTAAACCCACAGCACTCCAAACCTACCAGGGTAGATTCACTGTTATTGATGAAAGTAGAGAATTGGATTTCTTCTACGAAATGCCGATCAAAGGTACGGGGGTTGGTCCGGTTCGATTCTCAACAAATGAAACAATCCTTAGCTTTGGCCTTGTTAGAGATGATTCACCAAAAACAATGGACCTGGCTATTCATAATAGTCCCACATCCGGTTTCCCATTAAATATAACCATCTCTAAAACAACAGGTGATTTTTTTATAGCTGATAACCAGACAGACTATATAATTGATATAGGGGGTTCTTTAACTCTAAAAGTGACTTATAGTCCAGTATCGTTGGTGTCAAATGGCTCACTTGAATTCACTCACAATTCATCAGTGAATTCAAGCCCCACGACAATTTATCTTAAGGGTGTTATGGACAAAACGGATGATATTATTTCAAGCATTTCATCTGGCTGGACGAAGTTTGAAACGGGTAATTATTCTGGAGGAATGGATGACTTTCAAAATGTAATGACATTTGTGACCATTAGCTCATTGTATGACAGCCTTCATTCAAAGGTGTTAGTCGGCCGTGGTTGGTCTTATGCTTTTATGCGGAATTACAATGAAGGGTACGATGATTTGTTAAAGGTGTATAATGATTATGCTGGCCATACAACATCCCAAGCCATGTTTGACATTTATGCCGGTTTGGCCATTATAGGAAATCTAAGTGGTTTTTATTCAGATGTAATCACCTACGCATCCGCATTGCTCACGGGGGATGCTGATTATGTTTTTTCACATAAGACAACGATTGACCATAAAGATATTCGAATGACCCGAGTTCAGGCTTATTACAATATAGGAGATTTTGTGAAAGCTGCAGGTGATATGGATGTTTTGGATTCTGCCAACGCCCCCCATTCAAGTGACCCGACTACTTTATTATCGGCCATTCAAGCATTGTCCGGTTCTTTATAGTTGGATTTAAAGGGTAAAACAGCCATAGTCACCGGCGCCTCTCGCGGTATCGGTCCATATATTGCAAAAACGCTTGTAGAAAATGGCATGTCGATCATTGCCGTTGCAAGAAGCGCAGAGGGTCTTCAATCCACTCAGGCCGAAATCGAAAATATAGGTGGCACTTGTGTGGTTGAACCGTTTGATCTATCCAATATTAATTCAATAGAGACTTTTATAAATGAGATATATCAAAAACATGGTCCAATTCATGTGTTGGTGAATAATGCAGGCGTGGAACAATATCAACATTTTGATATGCTAAGCCAAGAAGATATTACATCAATATTGAAGACCAATTTGCGTGCCCCATTAGAACTCTCTCGATCGATTCTACCCAAATTTATTGAACAAAAATCTGGCCATATTATCAATATTTCTTCTTTAGCTGGAAAGAAGGGTGTGGCTTATAACTCAATCTATTCCGCGTCTAAGGCCGGGTTGCTTATGTGGGCCGATGGCATGCGCCAGGAATATAAAGATTCCCCTATAGATATTTCAGTGATTTGCCCCGGATTTATTTCTGAAGCTGGAATGTTTTATGATGGGCACGTGGATCCACCGCTATTATTGGGGTCTTCTCATCCCCAAAAGGTTGCGAATGCAGTCCTAAAAGCCCTTAAGAAGGGCTCCTGCGAACTTATTGTAAATTCGGGACCCATTAGACCCTTGTTGGCCCTGGGACAAATTTCATGGAAACTGGCGGACAAAATAGTGCGATGGTTTGGTGTACCGGCGCTTAGCCGGAAACGGATTTCCGCTTAGCCGCTTTTTTCTGAACTTTTCGCAATTTCCTCCCTTTCCACCATTTAATCAATCTACTATTCATGATGGGTTTTATGATGGGTTGTGATTTTTCCCAAACCCATTCTGGAAAAGAAAATACAAACATATTTATTGGGAACGGTGTGTTCTCATTGCTTGGGAGGAAGTAATTGGACCGCTTATCCTTATACCAGTCATAAACAATCCGTCCCAAAGTAAATACTGGTATAATCGTAACAACCGTACCGTAATTCCCCTGAATTGGCGGAGTCATATCTGGAAGTAATTTTACAGCAGGGGAGAAGGACTTTGTTGAAATCATTTGAAATCCAACAATGGCTCCGATTGTATATACCCCATTCCAAAATCCTTTTTTTACAGAATTTTCGACGAAGGATGGTCCAGTTCTAATTTTGTATATATCAAACAGTGAATGGTATACAGCTTTCCCGGCGGAATCTGCTAAATGAAAAGTAGCCACGTCCGGATTGTTCATCACTGGTTCAAAAAAAATATTATCAAAATTTAGTGTATCGCCATTATTAAATATAACATATCCATCGCGCTGCTGAAGTTCCTTCATTCGATCTTTCATTGATCTGGATTGGTGAATAAATACGCCATAATCATTATATATATAATAAATGGTATCTAATCCCATGGTATCCTGTATCGTGTGGTCCACATCTGTAAAGAAAACAAATGTATTGATTATTGAATCCACGATAACAGTTTGAGCAAATCCATTTAAGTCGACAATAATGTGACGAATGTTAATTTTATCTTCCGAAATAGGATTTGTGGGAATCCGCCTCATGAGCACCAAAGTAGAGTCTGAATAATTTTGAAGTGTATAATCCGGAAATAATTTGAATGGATAAAGTGTACCTAACTCAATTGATTTATCTGCCATGGTGAATGCATGATTAATGTCAACTTCTTCACCAGTAATAATCCTTAATTTATAATTCCCTGGCTTAACATCTTTGAAAGAAAATTGGCCGCCGCCATAGCGTTTTAATAATTTCTTTGATGTGGTTGTACGGGCAATGACTTTTTCGGTAGTATCCATAAGTATGACATTGGCTTTTTCAAGCACCACACCAGATTTATATACGGCAACGCCAGAAACAGAATATTTCAATGTTTCCTGAGAATAAATACTCCCCCAAAACATGGCAATTAATAAAATGAATCGTGCTCGGATCATGGTATAATTTAAATCAATTTAAATCGTGATGTGAGAAATCATGATAATAGATAAAAATTATCGTAATTTTTAGAAATGATTCAACGCTACCAATTCCCAACACGATTAATATTATGGGTATTTTGCCTGACCGTTACTGTAACGGCCCAGCCTAAATGGTCATTTCATTTGGGGGGTGGGTTCTATAGCCCAACGCTGGGCACCCTTGACCCGGATTCAAATAGTGTTATTCCATCTCTAAGTACCTTCAGTAAAAATATGCTTATTGACTGGGGGGTGAAGTATCAATTTTATCCCAACGCAAGGATTGGTTATGCTCGGTCCAATTCGTATCATACTGGGAAAATAGGTGATTCTGATTATGTTCGCACGATTTCATATCGGATGTTTACTTTTGAAACGTTTTATTATCCCCGTAAACGAATGGAAATCAATTTCACGTTGGCGCCAATGTATAATAAAGGTATATTAAAGTTAACGTCAGAAAGTGTAGCTGCTGACTGGAATACACTTCTCGATAGTTATGGAAACAGTTCTGTGAACATATCCACGGAGGGAGAAATGACCAAAAGGTGGTTTGGTTTAGCCAGTATGGTCGGTTTTAGGTATTATATCTTCCCATGGTTGGCTGTGGATGGTAAGGCGGGGTTTATTCAAAATTCTTATAGTGAAAAGAAATGGAAATTAGAAAATGAAAAATTAGATGGCCCCACCATGAATATCAAAAAGTTACCCGTGTTTAATATTCATTTGGTCTTGGGATGGTAAAGCTAATTCCTTTACTATTTATTGGATCATTTCTCTTTGGCTTTCACACAGGCACAACCGATCCTTGCGAAGGAGAAAAAATACAAAAAGTGGAGAAAAAAGGGTTGCGCGCTTTAAAGATATCAGAAATTCCAGCATATTTAACCGAATTGAAAAACTGTAAACATAAAGCGAAAGTTAAAACCATTACAAAATCGGCGAATGAAAAGCAGCTCATTAAAGATGCGGAAAATTCAAAGTTATTCGTTGGGAAAACATCTGGTTGCGCTTACTGCGTTATGGCACTCATTGTATACCTGGCTTTTGTTTAAAATGAAATTCTTTCGAAATGGCATCGTTATGGGAACCTTATTATGTTGGCGCGTCATCTTTTCTCAGCAAATTGAACCTAGCGAGGCAACTAAAATGGTACTTCGAATGAAATTGAGTATGGACCGGACCCCACTCATTCATTTAGATGAACTGAAATCAGCTCAAATGAATATACTGCATGAATCCTGTATAAATTATTTAGATTTGGAAAATCAGAAAGCGAACGATCAAGCATTATCTGTTCAGGCACGTATTATCAAAACAGAATCGGAAATTTTATCTCAAATTCAATACAATCGAAAAATACCAGAAAAAATTAAACAGAATATCAAGTATAATTATTTTTCATCAGTTATAGACAAGGATTGAATTAATTCATCCCCTAATTCATCTAACATGATTTTCGCCATTTCACTCGCAATTTCGTCTCCATTGAGACCGTCAGCTTCTAAGGCTTTCCAAGAATCAGTCAGTGTGTCTAAATCTTTATCATTTGAGAATAACTCATCCAAGACAGGAGCAGGGACGTTGAAATCCCTTAGACGTTGATACATGTTTAAAATAGCTATTTCCATTTTAGAAATTAATCAATATCATTCATAGACTAAAAGGAGTTCCATGGAAAAACATATAAAAGTGCTTTACGGTTTATTAATTGTGGGGTTTTTATCGATTTCAATTCAGCTATGGCTTCAAACCCAAGCAATAAATGATCTCAATTCAAAAATGGAATCTGTCAGGGAATTATTATTCAGATTTGCCTGATTGCTCTGCGGGTAAAATCAACCTAATTTCCCCACCGGATTTATAGGAAATATTCTAATATTCCTAAAAGTTCGTATAATCATTTTTGTAAGTTTGGATGATAAATTTCCTTTAATGGCGTCGTACCCAAGTGGTTTAAGGGGGCGGTTTGCAAAACCGTTATTCGCCGGTTCGAATCCGGCCGACGCCTCAAAGATCAAGCCCGGGTGATGGAATTGGTAGACATGACGGACTTAAAATCCGTTGGCTGAATAAGCCGTGCCGGTTCAAGTCCGGCCCTGGGCACATCGATAGAAACACCCAGTTTCTCGACAAAGAATCCACTTTAACCGGTGGGTTTTTTGTTTGTATTTAGAATGACAAGGAATGACAATAAAAGACAAAAAAGTGTTACAAATTGTTACAAAAACAAAAAAGCCCCACGCTTGGTGAGGCTATTTATCCCAGAGGCGTTTCATTTAATAATTATTTTAATTAATGTCGTAATAATCCAACCAGCCATTATAAAAGTATAAAAATAAAAAATACTTCTTCGTGATATCATTACATTTGAATATCCAAGCCTTACATTCTGAGACTTTGATTTGGGGTCACCTGGTTCAGTGCCTAAATATAATAGCCAACCCAAAGGAGATGCAGCAAGTAAAACCAGTAATAAATCAAAAATTTCATCAGGTAATTCATATTTAATATTTAACACAACAGCACATATCATTCCAATTATCATCCATAGATATGCAGCTACATGTTTTTTTGTCCATAAATTCAAAAGCTTCTTCCTTATATAGCCCTGAGGCGTTTCATTTACTTGAACTTATTTTATTTAATAAGAGTTTATTTACTTTTTTCATCTGCTGAAGAGCATTATTAGCTCTTATAATAAAATACTTTTGACCAGTATTAACAGGAACTAAGCTAACGTAAAAGTCATCTGACTTAATTTTTTTTATATTTTCCTGCATAACTAAAGGCAATTTATATCTTTTCCCTAAATTAATTTTTACTATTTCCCCAGATCTTTCATCAACATGCTTTCCATTTAATTCTAGTCTGTCATAGTGATGATTGTAAATTTTACCAATCTCATTTGCCAACGAATCCATTCCAAAGTAGGTTAAACGTCCACTTGAAACTGATGCGTCATAAGCTGACTTTGTTCCAAAGAAAGAATTTGGAGCAGAGACACGTTTTCGTATTGAAATAAATTTATTATAATCAAATGCTATTTCTTCATCCAGTATTTGCAATAATTTTGTAGAGTTATTATAAGCTTCACTGTGTTCTGAAATAATTCTCTCTAGGTATGGAATGTCTTTTTCTAAATCTTTTTGTATACTTACATAATCTCTAAAAAGATTATTTTTGATTTCACTCTCTTCCCGCCATTCTTCCACATTGAATGAGAGGACTATCCCTAAAAAGACCGCTAAAAACTCAATTCCACCTCTTGCAAGTATATTCTTCATTTTATTCTCCTTTAAATCTTTTCAGTATCTGCTACACCATTTCACTTTGTGTTTAAGTTATTATTTGTTGTTTAAAACCTTGACAGGCTCTCCTTTCTCTCCTAGCCAAGAAACCATAAAAACCAGGTCCTCTGATCCTTGGTTTGACGAAACATGCCAGGTGTTTGATACTGCTAAAAATGAATCTCCAGCCTTATATACGCTTTGGACGGTTGATGTTTTTTCAGAACTCAAATCGTCAAGAGAGCTGTCGTTGTCAAAATCAACTGTTAGCTCGCCCTGAATTATAACCACTGGTCCAGAATATGGATGGTAGTGCCAAGGTGACTCAAAGCCTGGTTCCCAGACGTTCATTGTTGTTGTTACAGAAGGTTCTCCCGCTGGATAAGCCAGTGAAGCTCCAAATGGACCAACAGAAGCGTCTGTCATTAAGTTTCCATTTTTGAACATAGTTTTCTTTGTCTTCGTTTCATTTACGCAGCCTAAAATCAAAGCTGACATCAAAAACATTGTTATTGTTTTTTTCATTTTACTTTTCCTCTCATTTAGTTAGGGGGGTATGCTGGCAAGAACCACTTATGGTATGTATGTATTTTGGGATGTACTTCCCATGACAGGGAATTTCTTGTCTGTAAATCTGACGAGAACTATGTATTCGATTATATATCATAAGCATCAACTAAATTTTTCAAATATCTGCTACGTTACTTCATTTTAACCCCAATGGTGTGCTTAATACAATAAAATAAAGGATGAAGTTGTCCGATTTAAGGGGATTACAGAAATTTTAAGAGCCAATATGTAAAAAGGTGTGAGCCTGTCCTTGGTATAAACAAAAAAGCCCCCGTGAGGAGGCTATTTGACCCAAAGGCGTTTCATTTATTATTCCAATTCTTTATTTTTTTCTTGTTCTCAACTATAATTTATCCCCACCTTCAAATCATCAATGACCGATCAAGGACTAAATAATACCGGGGGTTTTGGGAAAACAACCAATTTTAAATGGCTTGCGGTGGGCCTTTTATTATTTACGATAGTCGGGTTTATCATCCCCATCCCCGAATCTATGGTGCTGAAAGCTGAAGAAGTCGGCACCAACGCCAAACATATTCAGATCATTATTGCTCTCCTGTCCGCTTGTGTGATATTTTTCGCGACCGAAGCCATTCCCATGCCGGCTGTTGCCCTACTCATCGGATTGGTCCAACTCTTTTTCGGCGTCACTGAACCATCGAAAATTGTTTCAACCTATGCTCATGACGCGGTGTGGTTTATTGCAGGATCACTGGCCATCGGCGCCACCCTTGTTAAATACGGGTTGGATAAACGGATCGGTATGCTGGTGATGAACATTTGTGGTTCTAATACAAGAATGATAGTTGTGGGGCTGCTTTTAGGCACGGCAATCCCTTCCGCATTTATAAATGAAGCATCCATTGCCCCCATGTACATTCCCATTGCAGTTGCCCTCTACACCATTACCAACAAAACAACACCCGCACCGAACCTGGGCAAATTACTCATGATGTCCATTGCGATCGGATGTATGATCGGTGCGCCCATGAGCCCTTCCGGTGGAGCCCGGAATGCAATCATGATCGGCTTTTTGGAAAATGTTGGTGTAGAAGTATCTTTTTTCCAGTGGATGCTTATGGGCGTATTTTATACCGTAGTCATGACGGCACTCATGTCCTTTGTACTCCCCTTTCTATTTAAACCAGAAATAAACGATCTTTCGGAAGCGGTTAATACACTCAAGACCGATTTGGCTCAGCATGGTAAGATGACAGGGAAACAATGGCTGGTTGCAGGGATAATGTTTCTCGTCGTATTCATGTGGATCACAGATAAATCTATAACCCGCGGATTGCTGGGGTTTTCTCTAGGGCTAGGTGGCGTAGCTATATTCGGTGCTGTACTTTACATGTTATTGGGCCTTACCTCGTGGAAGGATTACGAAGAAAATGTAAGTTGGGGTGTCATTATTCTTTATGCAGGTGCCATCAGTTTGGGAACGGTCTTTCGTTCATCCGGAGCCGCCGGATGGCTAGCGGACAGCATAATCGCCACTTTGGAACCATTAGGCATTAATTCGGGCGTTTCTCTGGTGTTGCTTGTTATTGGCATTGGCGCCGGATTGACGAATCTCATGAGTGCCGGTGCTACTGTTGCCGTGATCGGTCCGGTCGTTCTTGATATGGCTATTACGTCTGGAACAAATCCCTTATTGGTTGGCGTTGGCCTGGCTATTTCCACATCCCTGGCCTTCTGGCTTGTAATCGGCACCCCGGCCAGTTCAATAGTCTATGCCGCGGGACAATTAGATGCGAAAGATTTTATCCGAATGGCAACAATCGCCTGGCCTGTCGCTCTGGCAGTGATGGCAGCCATGGTCACGATATATTGGATTATCGTTTTAAGAATCCCTGTCCTAATTCAATAGGTATGTTTATGAATCAATTACTCATTATCACTGTTGTATTACTTGTTTTCCTCCTCATTATAATGGGCGGGCGAAGATACCGTGTTGAAAAAGCAGATGAAGAAAAAGAATCGAGAAAAGCGGAAAAAGATAAATGGTCGAAGGAAAATGTACGGAGTGAAAAAGAAATTCAGACTACACAATCTCATCTTCATTCAACCATAAATGATCAGATCGGTTCTGACAACCGGGATGGAAAATTATTAAAAAAGATCGTCGATGAATGGGCAGAATTAAAAATAAAACGATTCACGGAACGGCGATCCTGGGTGAGAAATCCGGATCAGGAAAAAGAATAATATGAACCAGAGGCGTTTCATTTCAGCAAGACCATCTTTTATTATTATATTCTGCAATCATGATTCTTTCTCTTGGCTTCATTGACTGGAATTATCGCTCGTGGATGCGACTATTCATCCTTTTACTGGGATTCGCTTTAGCAACAGGTCAATCGCGTATTGATGGGCAAATTATTGATAAAGAAACAGGTGAACCACTCATAGGTGTTAATGTATTTTTTTCTAAAACATCTATAGGAACAACCACAGATAAAGATGGGTTATATACAATAAATTATATTTCTAACGGAAGATATGAACTGGTGGTATCAATGATCGGTTATACTATAGAAAAAAAGTCATTAAATATATTTGCCAGCGAAAAGATCAATTTGGATATTGAATTAACCCCTGCGGCCATAAAGATGAAGGAGATTCTGGTCACAAATAAATCCAATAAACAATGGAAAAAAGATTATAAGGTTTTTAAGAACCAATTTTTGGGGCATAGTAAAAATAGTCAATCCTGTAAAATAACGAATGAATATGTATTGTCTTTTAAGCGTAAAGGAAAAATATTAACTGCAATAGCGAAAACACCATTAAGAATTGAGAATAAACGACTTGGTTATTTGGTTACATATTATTTAGACGAATTTGCCACAAATAATACATTTCTCCGTTATGATGTTGAATCATTTTTTACATTTTTCTATATATCAAGCACAAAATTCACTCGGTATTCGGGTGAATCATTTTTCACTGAAATGGAACCTCAATCTGAAAAGCAAAAACAAAGGTGGATAAGAAATCGTCGTACTGCATATAATGGATCATTGCGTCATTTTTTGACAACAATGGGAGAACGCTTTGATTGGCGATATAATATGAAAGGAAACCGCCCTCAAGAACGAATGGACTGGCTATTGATTTCCGGATCTAAATATGATCCATTGGTTAAAGAAGGCTTTGAAGTATACCCAGCAGAAGAATACAGGAAAGGAAATAATTATCGTGAATTGTTAAATGATAGCTTAGTGTGGGTGGCCAAGAATGATAACGAACTCATGATTTCATTTAAAAATAAATTGATGGTTCGCTATATGGAAGAAGGCGAAGAATTGAATTATCGAATTAATACGTTTGAGAGCTATTCTAAACCAAAAATATTCCAAACGTCATATTTAAAGTTGGGAAAGGAATCTGTAGTTTTCGATAAGAATGGCCGTTATTTTGAAAAATTTATGATTGAACAGCAAGAATATATGGGTTGGGAGCGTGTGGGTGATCAGTTGCCATTTAACTACAGTCCCACAGATAATTGACATGAAAAGCTGCCGTTTGAATCAATACAAAAATCAGATATCTCTTATTAAGAATTAAATATTTTCATATTAAATTTGGTTGAAATAAAATTTGATAAAATATGAAAAAATATACTAAAACATTCTCCATATTTCTCATGACAATGCTCATGAGTTGTAGCGCTAATAAAATATTATTTCCTGCACAATTGGAATATACCACGAATGCTCAGCTCGTTCTTGGCGCATTTATACCCTATATTCAATCTCAGGACTATATATGAAAAATATCCTCGGTTCTTTCTTACTCATTTTATGGATAGGTGGGTGTATTACACCTCGTATTAAGGTGGGAAGAAAGCCAAAAACAACCCATCAACCCACGATCCCAAAACTCACAGAGCGAAACCGCTTATTGGGTGCATTATCATCAGAGAGATCCTGTTATGATGTGCAGCACTATGACATCAATATAGATATCGATGTAGAAAAGAAATATTTAAAGGGATATGTGGATATTACAGCCTTAGCTGTCAATAATTTTACGCGCCTTCAAGTGGATCTTGGGAAGAGTATGCAGCTGAATGGCGTATCGTATCTTGATAACCCATTAAAAACTACTCGGAAAGAAGATGCGGTATATGTTGAATTTCCACAAGTGAATATGGGCGATGTATTCACATTCAGAGTGAAATATGAGGGGAGTCCCCAGGAAGCGAAGAATCCACCTTGGGATGGTGGTTTTGTCTGGGGGAAAGATGAAATGGGTCGGGACTATGTTTCTGTTAGCTGTGAAGGAGATGGCTGCAGTTTATGGTGGCCCATGAAGGATCATATCTCGGATGAACCGGATAATGGTGCACGAATGACATTCACTGTTCCTCAAAATTTGGTGTGTGTTAGTAATGGAAAATTGTTAGAAACCAAACAGGATGTATCCTCTGGGAAACAATCGTATACCTGGGAAGTGACCAGCCCGATAAATAATTATAGTATTTCTGTTCAATTAGGCAATTATGTTTTGTTACAGGATACGCTCAAGCGTGGGGACAATGTGGAAGTGTTAAATCATTTTGTACTGGATTATCATAAAGCTGTGGCAAGCACAGTTTTTCCTCAAGCGAGAAAGGTGATTCACTTTTTTGAAAAATATTTTGGTGATTATCAATTTTGGAATGATGGATATAAGTTGGTGGAGGTTTCTTATCTGGGCATGGAACATCAATCAGCAGTGACCTATGGGAATATATGGAGCAATTGGGGAGGCGATCACCGATCCTGGACAAAAGATTATTATGGAATCATTGATGGTTTGTTATTTCATGAAACAGCCCATGAATGGTGGGGGAATAGTATCACTGCGATGGACCCAGCCCATATGTGGCTCCACGAAGGAACAGCTGTGTATAGCGAAGCCATGTATATTGAGCAGGAACTGGGCTATAACGTCATGATCGATTTTATGCTCAGAAAGCGTAAGGGGATCCAGAATAAACTTCCCATTGTTGGTCCTGAGAATGAAAATTATTGGGCTTTTGGGGATTCTTATAATAAAGGTGCATGGGTGTTACATACACTGCGGCATCTCATCAATGATGACAGAATTTGGTGGGATGTGTTGAAGTCCTTTGCAGTTAATCATGCTAAATCTCATGTGAAAACAAAAGATTTCGTTCAACATGTTGAAAATAAAACAGGCACAGACTTGGGATATTTCTTTAAACAATATTTTTACGAAAAGTCAATTCCCGCTTTGGAATACCATCAAAAGGATGGCAAGTTATTCTTTAAATGGACCGACGTAATTTCTGGATTCAAAATGCCTTTGGATGTTGAGGTAAATGGCATCAAAACGCGGATCTTTCCGACTACAGAGATTCAGTCCGTTAATATTCCAATTCATTCGGTTGTCCATATTCGGGATTGGGAATTTTTAATAAATAAAAAGGAAAATTCCGCCCTAAGCGGATAATTGTCGTAACCGTTCCAAAAGAACAGCGCTTACTGCAGCAGATACATTAAGGGAACTGGTCTTTCCCTGCATGGGAATGGTCGCTTGAAAATCACTACTCTCCAAAACCAATTTTTTTATTCCTCGACCCTCGCTACCAACGATCACAAGTATTTTTCCTGAATAATCAACTTTATACCAATCTTTGGCTTTTATGCCATTTTCCATAGCAATCACCCAGAATTCTTCATTTTTTAAATTGGTCACTGTTTGATGAAGATTATTGATCTGATAAACAGGAATTTGCGTAAAAGCACCTTGGCTCACTTGAATCACAGTATCGGTCATGGCACAGCTATCATGTTTGGGAATGATGATGCCATCCATCCCTGCACATTCTGCCGTTCGGATAATTTGACCCAGATTTTGGGGATCCTCAATGCGATCCAAAGCAAGGAGTCCAATATTTCCTTTTTTATTTGAAAAAGAAGGAAGGTCTGATTCCAACCTGCCGGAAAACCTGACAATAATTCCCTGTGTCCGCCATTGTTTAAATTTGGTTTTAAACTGAGAAGCAGGGAGGAATTTTATATGTCCACCATGATATCCCAATGCATGGGTGATTTGGCCACTTCGTTCGGCGGATCCTCCAGATTGAATCAATATATCTGTTATTTTATATTTTCTGGATTCTAATACAGCTGCACAGCCATTAATTCCGTATATCGTATGTTGGTCTTTTGCCATTAAATTCCCAGCAGAATATAATAAAATTATGTATGCTGGGATTGTATAAATTAGATGATAATATTTAAATTGACCCGGTTAAAAAAGGGAAATAATGGCTACCAAAAATTTTCATACAGTATCAGATGAACATGGCGGAGTGAATGTGGGGACAAAATTTAAAATGATAAAAGACCATCAGCAGGTTCAGGGCGTTTTGTCAGAAGGTGTGGAGGTTATCCTGGATAATATCGTCCATTACCCCACCCGTTATCGTCTCAAAGATGATAAAGCCAGGATTTGGACTGTACCGATTCATTCAGTGACACCCATTTCATAATAACTGCATTTTAATAAGAATACACACCTATTGAATTTTAAAGGAGAATCTTTGTGAAGTCTAAATCTTTAACCATCCTATGCTGTATATTGTTAACTGGTTGCAGTAAATCACCTGAAACTAATCCTGAAATATTGTGGGATTCTTATGGTGTCCCACATATTTATGCCGATAATTATAATGACTTATTTTATGCTTATGGCTGGTCACAAATGCGTAATCATGGAAATCTACTGCTTAAATTGTATGGGCAAGCTAGAGGGCAAGGGGCAGAATATTTTGGTGAAAAACACTTGAAATCTGATCAATGGGTACATACCCATAACATAACGCAAAGATCCCTTGATTGGTGGGAAAAACAGGATCCTGATATACGGAAAATGATGACAGCATTTACGGATGGTATTAACGATTATGCCAATGAAAATCCGGATGAAATTGACGATTTAAACCAATCAATACTTCCTGCACGACCAGAGGATTGTTTCTCCCATTTTCAAAGAGTTATCCTGTTCCATTTTGTTACCAATCCCGGTATTGCAACTTTTAATCCTGCCTCCATCATAAAAGATCGGGGATCCAATACATGGGCCATTGGACCTTCCAGATCTGAATCTGGTAATGCCATGCTGATTGCCAATCCCCATTTACCCTGGTTTGATATGTTCACTTGGTTTGAAGCCCATACCATCTCCCATGACTTGAATGCCTATGGGGCTGGTTTGGTGGGGATGCCATTTTTGGGTATTGCATTTAACGATTATATGGGATGGTCCCATACCAATAACGTTCATGACGGACAGGACCTTTATGAACTAACATTAATAGATGATGGCTATCAGTGGGGTGATGGTATTCAGCACTTTGACGAACGAACAGTTGAAATTAAGGTGAGGAATGATGATGGGAATATGACAGCCAGTGAATTTCTTATCCGTGAATCTGTTCATGGACCTGTGGTCAGTGAAAAAGACGGAAAAGCTTATGCTTTAAGAGTGGTTGGGTTAGATCAGCCCCATGTTTTCCGGCAATATTTTGATATGGCCAGGGCGAAAACACTTAAATCATTCCAGGATGCAATACGTCCACTGCAGAATCCTTATTTCACGATTATGTATGCGGATAAGGACGGGCACATCATGCACGTGTTTGGGGGCCGTACTCCCATTCGTCCAGCGGGTGATTGGAATTGGCTGGATGTCGTCCCTGGTGTTTCCCCTGAAACGATCTGGAATGAAACCCATTCTTATGATGAATTGCCAAAATCCATCGACCCCGAAAGCGGATGGCTCCAAAATGCCAATGATCCGCCTTGGACCACTACCTTTCCCCGGGCAATTATCCGGAAAAATTATCCTGATTATATGTCACAAAACTTTATGCATTTCCGTGCCCAGCGATCGGCAAGGATGGCCTTTGAGGATGGGTCTATTACATTTGCCGAATTAATGGATTATAAAATGGATACCAAAATGGAACTGGCAGACCGTGTCCTCGATGATTTATTAGCATTGACTGAAAATTCCAACGATGAAATAATTATTGAAGCCAGTCAAGTGTTATCAAACTGGGATCGCCAGACGAATGGGAATAGTCAGGGGGCGGTATTATTCAAAGCATGGGTCGATTCTGTTAAGTTTTTTGTGAACAAGGATGAACTCTTTGAAGGTGGTTGGGCAGAAGAAAAAGCGATGGATACGCCTTTTGGACTTCATCCAAGTGTAGATTACCTGAGTCCATTAAAATCTGCGGCGGGATTTGTACTGAAAAGATATGGACAGCTAGATGTGCCATGGGGTGAAGTGTATCGCCTGATTCGAGATGATGTTGATCTGCCCGCCAATGGGGGCCCGGGCGATCCTTATGGATTATTTCGAGTGACAAATTTTGCACCTGTTAAGGACGATCGGTTTATGGCTATCGGTGGAGATTCATATCAAGCGGTTATTGAGTTTGGAGATAAACCGAAAGCCATGGCCCTGTTGAGTTATGGGAATGCGAGCCAGGAAGGATCAAAACATCGAACGGATCAATTAAAATTTTATTCAGAAAAAAAATTGCGGCCAGTCTGGCGGAATAAAAAAGAGATTGAACAGCATTTAGAATTGAGAGAGATTCTTAACCCAAATAAGGATTAACACATTTCATACCCCAAATTAATTCCCGCCTCTGATCGTACTATCCTCGTACAATTCGGTGAAACGATATCAAAAAACCTGCATCAGCAGGTTTTTTCTTTTACCCGTTATCTTCTGGATAAGCATTTCCCAGAAATCTTGAATATCCACCCAGCCTATAATTCCGTTATGGTAACGATTACAAATGATTCATCGATTGGACAAGTGATGAATCTACTGAAAGAGTCAAAAGCTTGGGTTTTAGATAGGGGGACCACAATGAGCAGAGATGTTGAAATTCCTGTATTGTACAATGGCATGCAGGGACCTGATATGCGCCGAGTGTGTGAAAAAACGGGATTGAATACGGCTGAAGTCATACGTCGCCATTCTGAGCCAGATTACCTGGTCCATTTTATCGGTTTCTCTATTGGTTTTCCATATTTGGGTGGAATGGATGCGTCTATTTCCACCGACCGTCTGGAAACACCCCGGAGATCTGTTCCTGCAGGGTCTATTGGGATTGCGGGGAATCAGACTGGTATTTACCCAAAGTCCTCTCCGGGAGGTTGGAATATTATAGGTCAGACACCCCTGTCTATATTTAATGCTGGGAACCCCGTGAAAAGCACCGTAAAAATGGGGGATAAAGTGCGATTCCGACCGATCAATCAATCGGAGTTTAATATATTGGCAATCAATCAATGAGTATTTCCGTTTTTCAGGGCGGGCTGCAGTCCACCGTACAGGATTTAGGTCGGGATGGATATGCTCATTATGGTATTTCTGCTTCCGGTGCCGCGGATGCATTTTCCTTAAGAATCGGGAACTTACTTGTGGGAAACCCCGAAGATTACAGTGCCTTGGAAATGACATTAACCGGGGGTAAATATCAATTTAATAAAGATGCTTTTATTGCCCTATCCGGGACTGAATTTCACGCGAATCTCGAAGGGGAACCATTTCCATTTCAACAGGGAGCTTATATTCGGAAAGGTCAAATTTTACGTATCGGTGGGACGAAGAAAGGTGCACGGTGTTACCTAAGCGTTCGCGGTGGATTGGATGTGCCTCAATATCTATCTGCGACAACAACCCATGTTATGTCTGGGTTAGGGGGATTCAAGGGGAGATCAATCGAAAAGGGAGATGAACTTAAAATCGGCTCTATGAAGAAAGTTACTCAACCAATAAATATTAAAGAGTCACATGAAATAAATTACTCTATCATACGTATTACTAGAGGTTTACAGTATAATTTATATGATGGAAATGCCTGGAAATCTTTTATATCCCAATCCTATACTGTTTCAGAAAAATCTAGTCGAATGGGTGTCCGGTTAATAGGTAATGCGATCCAATCGATTAAGGATAATGAAATATTAACGGAAGGCATTCCATTGGGAGCGATTCAAGTCCCTGGTGGCGGCGATCCCATTATTTCATTTGTGGAACACCAAACCACGGGCGGCTATCCGAAAATTGCCAATGTTATTACGGCGGACTTGTGTAAAGTCGGTCAGTTGAAACCAGGAGATTCGTTCACCTTTCAATTGGTTACTATCGAGGAGGGTGAACGCTTGCGACTTGCTCAGGAATTATTTATTCAATCATTAAAAAACCATGACTAAACCCACGGCCATACTTGTAACGCTCGTCATTTATAAAATTGTTCTGATCTTAATCGGATTGTGGGCCAATAAGCGTACAAAATCCACATCCGATTATTTTCTTGGGGGACGGAAACTCGGTCCATGGGTGGCGGCGCTGAGCGCATCCGCATCATCCTCATCGGCATGGACGCTCTTGGGCGTGAGCGGTGCGGCCTATTTATGGGGATTGCCGGCCATTTGGTTATTCCCCGCTACTTTATCAGGATTTATGATTAATTGGTTTTATATCGCACCGAGATTGAGTGTCCACGGGGCAAAAGTAGGCGCCATCACATTAACGGACGTTTTAGCTAAAGATGACAATGGTTTTTCCATAAAAGAATTGCGATGGCTTGCATCGGTCATTATCCTCTTTTGTTTTGTTTTTTACATCGCCTCTCAATTCGACGCGGCAGGACAGTCTTTTCAATCCACTTTTGGTATTGATAAAAATATCAGCATTATACTAGGTGCAGGGATCATTCTCATTTATACCCTTTTGGGCGGCTTTTGGGCTGTGAGTGTTAGTGACACCATCCAAGGCATAATGATGGCTTTATCCGCTATAATTTTACCCATTGTGGCCGTATCTCAAGCAGGGTTAGGCAATATTGTCGCAAGCTTTTCAAATCAATCCATTTTCAGTTCGCCTTCGGGGATGGGTGGTATTTTTGCATTGGGATTTATTTTTGGAACGTTAGGTATTGGTATCGGCTATCCGGGTCAGCCCCATGTGGTGAATCGATTTATGGCGATTGAACCAGGAGAGAAAGTACGACAAGGTCGCATGATTGCTTTTGGCTGGGCACTCATCATATATCCGGGTATGATTTTCCTTGGTTGGGCCGGGCGAATTCTCATGGACATTGCGGGCCACGAACAAATTCTCATTGTGATGGGAAATCAATTATTGCCCCCGGTATTGGCAGGCATCATCCTGGCGGCAGTTTTATCGGCCATCATGTCCACAGCGGACAGTCAATTGTTGGTGGCTGCATCCAGTGTGAGTCACGACTTAAAAAGCAGTGGAGAAGAATTCAGTTTAAATCAAACGCGGATCGTCGTGGCGGTCATTTGTGTTATCTCTGTTTTTATGGCCATTTTTGTGGACAAAAGTATCTACAGTCGCGTGCTGTTTGCTTTTTCTGCGATGGGCGCAGCTTTTGGCCCGTTGCTCATTGGCAGGATGCAGGGCGGCGTGCCAAAAAACAATGCAATCTCGGCCATGGCGGTGGGCTTTTTCGGGACATTATTATTCTATTATTCTGATATGAAACCGGAAGGAAATCCTTTGGAACGGTTGATCCCTTTTTCTTTGGCATTTATTATTGTCCAAATGGGGAGAAAAAAAGGATGATGGACATTAATTCAGATATGGGAGAAATCAACCGCTTGTTAGATGACGGTACTTATGAAAAACTTATGGAGTATGTCACTTCTATCAATGTGGCTTGCGGCGGTCATGCAGGCGATGAGACTATGATGGCAGCCATGGTGGTCTTGGCGAAGGAAAAGGGTGTTAATGTAGGCGCCCATCCTAGTTATCCTGATAGAGAACATTTTGGACGAAATGATATGAATATGGATGCCAATGAACTTTTAGATACCGTTCGGGACCAGATTCAGTTATTAGCTGATATAGGTACAAATAACGGAGTTAACTTATCTCATGTAAAAGCGCATGGTGCACTATATAACAGGGCCGTAATAGATGAAGATATTGCACAGACCATTGGCGAAGCCATTATTCAAGTGGATCCATTATTAAAAGTTATGGGGTTGGCAGGGTCTAAGATGTTATCTATATTTGATGGTTTGGGATTGGATACCATGGCAGAAGCTTTTACTGATCGTACCTATGAATCGGACGGTACATTGCGAAATAGAGAATTCAATGGTGCTTTGATCACTGATCCGGATAAAGCTGCATTCCAGGCAAAAAATATGGTGGAAGGCACAGTAATTTCTTTCGAAGGAAAGGCCATAGAAATGAATGCACAAACAATTTGTATTCATAGTGATACGCCAAATGCAGTGGCGATTGCAGAGGCAGTGAGGGAAGAAATTAAAAAGGGGGAGAAAAGTAATTATATTTGATGAGTTAGAAAAGGAAACAACATGAAACAACTAATAACAATTTTACTGACACTTACCATTGGATTTTCCCAATCCTTATCGAAGGAAGAAAAGCAAATTAGATCCTATATTGACAATCATAATAATGAAGCCATTGATCTGGTAGAAAAAGTGGTTAACATCAATAGCGGTACCCTAAACATGGAAGGGAATAAAAAAGTTGGGAAAATCTTTCAGGCTGAATTAGATAAACTTGGGTTTCATACCTACTGGGTCACTTACCCTGATGATGTGAAACGATCTGGACATTTATTTGCAGAAATGCGCGGTGGAAAAGGAAAAAATATACTCCTCATCGGCCATTTGGACACGGTGTTTGAACCGGACCACCCTTTCCAGAAATATACTCGAAAAGGAGATACAGCTTACGGTCCCGGTGTTTCGGATATGAAGGCAGGAGATGTGTCCATGATTTATATCATGAAAGCACTTCATAAAATTGGTGTTCTGCAAGATATGAATCTCACATTGGCTTTTACGGGAGACGAAGAAAAAACCGGCGGTCCCGTTTCTATTGTCCGAAAAGAATTGGTGGAAGCAGGGAAGTGGGCCAACATCGGCTTGGGTTTTGAAGGTGCCGGGGGCATGAATACGGGTACCATCGCCCGACGGAGTTCATCATCCTGGGTATTGACCACGACAGGGATTCAAGGTCATTCATCTCAAATATTTAAAGACCATCTCGGTTATGGGGCCATATTTGAAGCATCACGTATTTTGAATGCATTTCGGGAAGAATTAGCGCCAGAAGAGTATCTCACATTCAACCCCGGGACGATTGTAGGCGGCACCGATGTGAACTATGATCCGGTGAATTCGAAAGGCACCACATTTGGTAAAACCAATGTAGTTGCCCAATCGGTCACAGTTCATGGAGGCATTCGGACCATTTCAATACCTCAGTTTGAAAATGCCATGAAAAATATGAAAGAAATCGCTTCTCGGAATTTGCCCGGAACCACAGCGAATATAGTGTTTAAAACCAGTTATCCACCTATGGAACCCACCAAAGCCAATTATGCATTGTTGGACAAATTTGAAGCCGTAAACATGGCCTTGGGTTATGGCGAGTTAGAACCATTAGACCCCAGCAAACGGGGTGCAGCAGACATTTCTTTTGTGGCGCCGCATGTAGATGCATCCTTAGCAGGTATGGGTCCCGATGGGTTTGGGGACCATTCGGAGAATGAAGGCCTTGATTTACTATCATTCCCGAAAACGACTACGCGGGCAGCCATTTTAATTTATCGTTTGACCCGGTGATTAAACTCACCACTTTTGTCAACGTACCTCCCCTCATACTATCCAAAGGCGGGTAGGCGAAGTTTGGGATTTATGAGGGTTTAATATATGCTCGCAAAATTATTTATCTCACTGCTGAACGTTTCGCCTGCTCTCAAAAGGGCTGCATGGAAGTGGTGGTACCAACGATTGGCTCATCGCGGCATGGAAACGGGATGGTCCTTCATGAATTATGGCTTTACGCCACGGAATGTTGAGTTACCCCTTGAATTATTACCCCAAGATGAAGCCAATAGGCTGTTCATTCAACTCTATGATTATACCGCATCCCAAATGCCTATAGAAGGGTTAAAAGTGCTGGAGGTAGGGTCCGGCCGGGGTGGGGGCGCATCATTCGTTGCGCGATATCATAATCCATCAGAATTGATCGGGTTAGATTATTCTGAATCTGCCATTGAATTATCTCGAAGACTTCATAAAGATGTACCGAATCTTCAATTTATCAAAGGAGACGCAGAATCCCTGCCATTTGAGGATCATACGTTTGATGCGGTGATTAATGTTGAATCGTCTCACTGTTATGGCAATGTGGATGCATTCGTCAAAGAAGTGTCTCGTGTATTAAAGCCTGATGGATATTTCAGTTGGGTGGATTTACGTGGAAAGGATATGGTGGACGAAACAGAATCAATATTTAATTTGGCTGCGCTTAACTTAATTCATAATGAAACCATTACGAAAGAAGTGATACAGGCTTTGGATGAAATTCATGAACGAAAAATGGCCATGATTGCTGATAATGTACCCAAGGTGCTCCAATCTGCTTTTAAAGATTTCGCAGGTGTAAAAGATTCACAGATCTACAATGCCTTTCAAGATGGGAATGCCGTATATTTAGCCAAAGCATTTCAAAAAGTCACCTTATAAAACACTGAAACACTACACCATCTATGTCACCCACTGATTTCCCCACTTTTGGCACTGAGCATATGGTCTATATGGGTGTCTGTTTGGCCATTTGGCTTGCACTCCCATTTATCGGAAAAAATTATCTTAGTCCTTCTCAACGGATTGGGGTTGCCCTTTTCCTGGCCGTATTCACCATTTTTCAAGAAGTACTTTTTGATGCATTCCAAATTTATATCGATGATTTTTTTCTTAAAGATGATCTGTCACTCCACATGTGTGGTATTGGTTTATTTCTTACAGCCTTTGCTTTATGGAAAAAATCACAAGCTGCTTTTGAACTGGCATTCTTCTGGGGGTTGGCGGGCGCATTCCAGAGTATTATTACACCGGATCCCGCCCGTTGGCCATATGGTGATATTTCCATCTTCTGGAATTTTCTTTCCCATGGAATTATAATACTTAATGTAATCTGGCTTATTTGGGTGGACGGAATGCGTTGCAGAAAAGGATCGCTATTAAACACATTCCTAATTACGAATGGTGTCGTTTTTGTTATCAGTGTGGTGAATAAAATTCTTGGTGATGGCGCGAACTATTGGTTCATTTGTGCCAAACCAGGTGGGGACAATCCCTTTCTCATCGGGGAATGGCCCTATTATTTAATCACCTTTGAATTGGTGGGTTTTGCCTTAATGGGATTGATTTATCTGCCCATGTGGTATTCTGTACATCGTCAGGAAAAAGGCGGGTTTACACTATCAAAAACTGCGTAAGTTTGGCGTAGAAAATGTCCACATTACTCGGTTACTTCTTCCTCGCCCTCGGCGTATCCTTTATCTGTTCCGCATTGGAATCGGTTATACTTTCTGTCACCCATTCTCATATTGGTACTTTAGTCAAAACCAACCATCGTAGCGGTAAATTGCTTCAACACCTAAAGGACGATATCAATCGACCTTTGGCTGCGATTCTCACACTCAACACCATCGCCAATACAGTGGGTGCAGCTGGTGTCGGGGCGCAGGCCCTTCGGGTATATGGTTCCGGGTCGGTGGCCATCGCTTCCGGTATTTTAACACTGTGTATTCTAATCTTTTCAGAAATTATCCCCAAAACAATTGGGGCTACTTATTGGCGGAAATTAGCATCACCATCGGCTTATGCAATTCGAGTACTTATGGTCCTTACATTCCCATTTGTTTGGCTGAGCCATGCATTATCGGCCCGGTTGGCACCAGATGAAGATGAAATGAAAAAAGTGAGTAGAGAAGAAATTACCGCCATGGCTGAGATGGGTGAAGATGAAGGATCGATCGATGAACAAGAGTCGGATATTATTGAAAATTTATTTCGATTAAAGAAAATGGATGTGGAGGAAATTCTCACACCCCGTTCAGTTATTTATGCATTTGAAGATACCCAAACGGTGGGGCAGGTGATGGATGCGGATGAAGATATTAATTTTTCACGAATACCCGTATTTCATGAGAACATAGACAATATAATTGGCATTGTTTATAAGGATACATTATTAGAAACCATGGCGGATGATTATTTTGAAAAAACCATGGCCAATATTGTAGAACCGGTGGATTCTGTTTATGAGAAACAAACTGTAGAATCGGTATTAAACAAATTTACCAAAAACCGTTCTCATATGTTCATTGTAACCGATGAGTTTGGCGGCACCACAGGGATTGTTACATTAGAAGATTGTATCGAAACATTGCTGGGTGTGGAAATCATGGATGAGTCCGATGAAGTTGCCGATATGCGAGAATTGGCCAAAGATCAACTTCGGGCCAAACGCCGCGCCAAAGAAAATAAGGATTAATTTTATCCAAATTTAGTTGGCAAACGCATGTCATATTTTCTGATTATTGCCCCGAATTAAGGTGCGAATTTAATTTATCAATTCCTTCATTCACTCATTTCTAATACCCTTGTAATCTCATAAATTCAAGGATTGTGAAAACTGCGAAACTCACACTCCTGACCTTTCTTTTACTATGCTTAGCCGCAGAACAACGGCAGATTAAATACTTTTTGTCAGAGCATGATTTCATGTCTGGCCATGATGTACCCAAATCTGAAGTGATTCAAAAAGCCCATGTGCAGGCAGAATATGATGACAAAGATCGATTGATCTTAAAATCAAATTTCAATGCGCGTGGCGATATCCTTTCTCAAGAACAGTATTCATATATTGATACAAATATGATTATTCGCCAAAAGGATTTAGTAGATGATTCAGGACATATATTCCATCAAGCGATTTTTGGTCGGGAGCCGCATTCAATTTCATATATCGAGTGGGTATTTGGCGTAGACTCCGTTAAAAAATGGGATGATCGTTTTACCACATCTGACTTGAATGAGATCGATAAACCAGATAATTATCGGTTTTATGACGTGGATGCATTTGAGTATGGTGGTAAAGAAATTGATTACGATTCATTAGGCAGGGTCACACGGGATGAATGGTTTCGAAGGCCCGACGATAAATCCATGCATAAATTCTTATATCGTTATTATGATGATACCAACATCACCCATATGTTTGAATATGATTCAAACGGCGTGCTCATTATGGACGTCAAACTTAGTCCCGATGGTACAGAAGCAATATTTTGGTTTACGGGCCCGCCAGACACCAGTGTACAAAATCACAGTACTGTAGCCTATAATCTGGATGGGGATCTCAGCTGGGGGAGTATTCATTGGGCGGTTCCCGGTGAAAATGATAGCGCCAGCATCGATCTCAGCAATATCCTGCGAGGTGACTATACACTGTCCCTTGAAACTGATAGTAGCCTAAGGGATAGTGCAGTTTATGATATCCATTTTGATGGCAATGGCGTGAAAGGGTATAGGGCAACCAAAAGAACCATTCACCATATTACCTATGATATTAGTCCGCCCCTAATGACATTAGATATGGATAAGTATCTCAAGGAGGTATTTCTCTCATTCACTTCTTCTGAACCCATGGATTCGGCCTTTATCGTTTGGGCGCCGGATTCCAATTTTACACATATTGCTTCCGATACGGTTATATTAACACACGATGAACTATTAGCCACCGATCGATTTAGGCCAAGCCAACAAACGGACTTGGTTGATGGTGTGATGTATGATCCAGAGATTTATGGGTTCGATATTGCAGGTAATTTGTCACAACCGGGCATTCGGCAGGATGTGATTTATGATGTTACACCACCAGTTTTGACCATTTCAGAGCCGCTATCAGGTGCCTGGGTGAACCACCAAAACATTTTTATGGGTACAAATGAACCCATTCAGAATTGGACGATAACGGCCCAGTGGCAGGGTGGTTTAATTGATGAAAGCGCCCCCTATTCATATATTTTCTCAGATACAGTTCAATTGAGTGATGACAAGGATTTAATGGCGTTTTTTCAATTAAACGATGGCAGTGTTTATTCCTATTCAATCGTGGGGTCAGACTTAGCAGGCAATGAATCAGATGCGGTTTCAATTGATTCCATACATTTTGATATTACGCTACCCGTACTCACAATGATTTACCCATTTGATGATGCGGCAATCAAAGATCCATCCGTGAGTTATGCGTCAAGTGAAATCCTATTGGCTGGGGAGTTTTTATGGACGGAAATAGAGGGTACAATGGATACATTGTCTCCCCACGTTGTGACTCTTGTAGATGGGGAACTGTCTGCAGAAGAAAAAATTCATATTCGATTAAAGAATGCACCGGTTTTAACCGATGGTTCCGTGTATGCCATTTTGTTTACAGGCCAGGATTTAGCTGGAAACGAAAGTGAACCCGTTACAATTTCTAATGTATTATTTGATACCACTCCGCCGGCATTTACATATACGGCGCCAGGCTCTGGTTCGGCCTTAAATCATCAGGC
>JABGZQ010000086.1 GCA_018674655.1 Fidelibacterota bacterium
ATGATGAGTGCAGCATATTCTATGCAGCATATCCGGTCAACTGGAAGCAACTGGCGGGTTTGACTGAAGTTCCGGGAATTGATCCGGATGATATGTAAGCCTCTTGGATTGATCAATGACAGAAAAAAGTGGAGTAATTGCGAAAGCGTTTTTTCGGTCTAATAATATTGTTTAACATAGGCATATGCCCGTTCAAACAGATCTTGATCTTTATGTAATTTGTATTTCAAAAGTGTTTTTCGAAGTGAGCGCTGTACTTCTCTTTCACCGGAAGTGGTTGTTTGCCACCCGTCAAATCGGACGATTTTTACAATATCATCAACATCCGAAACAATTCGTTCAACCACGGCTGGAGTTTGGTCTGTTTTCATTTCTAAAAATAAATCAGTCAACGCTTCTTTGGCAGATTTCTGCTCTTGTTGGGAGAGTGTTTCCTGTTCGGCTTTAACGGTTTCTTTGGCCAATTTGCAGAGTTCTTTTACAAACTCAATGCTGGTAATCAATCCTTGTTCAGCTTTATCCCGCAATGCTTCCAGGCGTTCACTTAATGCTTTAAATTTTGGATTTCCTTGCTGCCGTTTAAATCGTTTAATCAATCCCTTTTCTAACTGTTTAACTTTTTTAGAATCGGGATTATTAAACAATTCATCAATCACATCTGCATCCATAATGAATTCTTCCAAATCATCGTGCAAATCACCCACATGGATATTTTCATGAATCAGTTTTGTCGTTTGTGCGCCAAAGGCAAACCAAAGCATTTTACCAATATTATCCAAGGCCGGCTGAACCGATTGATAGACCTGACTTAACCAACGATAATCCTGTAAAAATGGATTCAGTACAGCATCAGGAGAGAGTGATTCCCAGAGTTTTGCCAAGACCACATAATCTTTAGCAAAGGCATCTTTTCGTTCATCCGTTTTAATGCATTCCTGGGCCGCTTCCAATCCTTCAAATCCTTCGATGGTTCTGTCCACACCGGAAAAATGTGCCAAACAGACTGTAACGGCATCTGGTAGTTTGGCTTTTAATAAATGCAAACTGGTTATGACTTTCGCCACAGATTCTTCGTCAAACTGTAATGCTTCGGCCGCATCATCAAAAATGCCAAAGTAATCCACAATACAACCGAAATTTTTATTGGGATACAATCGGTTGGTTCTGCAAATCGCCTGCAACAAAGTGTGGTCTTTCATGGATTTATCTAAATACATGGTTTGCAGGATGGGAGAATCAAATCCTGTGAGCAGTTTTGCCGTTACAATTAAAAATTTCAGTTCAGAATCTTTATCATTGAAGGCATCAAGCACCCGTTCCTGCTCATCTTTTTCCATGCCCCATTTTCGTTTGAATTCTAAATCATCATTTGCATTGGTTGACATTACAATTCTACTGGTATTATCCGAGAAATATCCATCCAATGCTTCTTTGTATTGCACACAGGCAAAACGATCCGACGTAACAATCATGGCTTTGAATCCGTGGGGCTGTACTTTCTGACGGAAATGCAGCGCAATATCATCCACAATTTTCTGCACCCGTTCCGGTGATTTTAAGAAGACCGCCATTTGTGCGGCTTTTTTGCTCAAAAGATCTGCTTCTTCATCGGTCAACGCAGCTTGTTCAACCATGGCTTTGTAGGCTTTATCCATCATGGCCTTGTCCACATGGACATCCACCAAACGCGGTTCAAAATGTAGGGGAAGTGTGGCTTTATCTCTGATGGATTCCTGAAAAGTGTAGCGGGACAAATATCCGCCTTGATCCTGCTCTGACCCAAATGCCCAGAATGTATTTTTGTCCAATTTATTGACCGGCGTTCCCGTCAGTCCAAAATAAAATGCATTGGGCAAAGCGGCGCGCATTTGTCGCCCTAAATCACCTTCCTGTGTGCGGTGGGCTTCGTCTGCCATTACGATTATATTATGCCGCAGATTCATATTTGCAGTGGCATCTTTGAATTTATGGATCGTCGTAATCAGGGTTTTTCGTGTGTCTTTTTCCAGCAAATCATTGAGTGTGCGAATACTGTCCACCGCCACCATATTGGAGACATCTGCCGCATTGAATGTACTGGTGATTTGCGTATCTAAATCCACCCGATCAACTAAAATAATAACGGTAGGCGATTTCAATTCTCTGTGTCGACGGAGTTGCTGGGCAGCAAAGACCATCAATAGCGATTTCCCCGATCCTTGAAAATGCCAGATCAAGCCCTGTTTAATGGTGCCATCCTTCACCCGATTTACAATTTTATTGGCACCGTCATATTGCTGATAGCGGGGAATAATTTTAATGCGTCGCTTCTTTTTATCCGAAGAAAAGAGTGAAAAGTTTCTTAAAATTTCTAATAAGACATACGGTTTTAGAATTTGCTTGAGTTCGTCTCCCACTTCTTTGAGACCCAGTTTTTGTACCAGTTCTTCGTCTTCCCCTTCCAATCGCCACGGTGACCAGAGTTCTAACGGACAGCGCACAGAGCCGTAGAAAAACTCCTTCCCTTCAGTAGCGAAAGAGAGAATGTTGGGTACAAAAAGTTGGGGAATAGCATTTTCATAAATATCATGGATTTCATGAGCGCCGTCTAACCAGGAAATGGACGGACGAATCGGTGTTTTGGCTTCGCCCACCACACCACCACAGGGATACCGTTTATCAGTAACACAATATCTGGGATTTTCGTCTCCCGATGATGGACCCGAAACTGATTGGTAATGATGTATGTGTTGTTAGTGAGTTTTTCAAAATCGATAAGCCGCACCGGCACATGGCGATTATTCTCGCCAAAAGGCATGGTCTTTTCGCCTTGCAACCATTTGGTAAATTCTTCATTGGCCCGGACCAATCCGGTTTGATTAACCGAAATAAGAATAGCCCGAAGTTTATAAATGACTTCATCTGCCAAGGCGGGGTTTTGCTGAATTTCCGGGTTGATGCGAATGAGTGCCTTGCGTAGTTCAGATTCTACCAATACTTCATTTACACCGCGGTCTAATTCTTCTGATGAGCAGTATTGCCATTCTGCCTTATAAGGTGGCGGTTTTGCTTCCGACACCGCACCGAGATTCAGATTTTCACCGCTTAACTGGTGGATAATAAAATGTTCTACGGCGTTGAGTTCGTTAAAGGTCATTTCAATTTATCCAATAATTTTAATCCATCTTTATCAAATTTTGAAAAGGCTGATATTTTCTTGCCTAAATCTTTTAATGAAGCGCCGGAATGGTAAATTGTCTTCTCATCTACAATGATAAATCTGTCGTGAATGGTCTTTTTTTCTTCAATGGTAATTGGCTCAAATTGTTCGTTATACTTTTTCACATCCAAGGCAAGGCGTTTTGAAATTATTTTTGTGATTATCTTACCCTTGATGCCTTTTCTTTTTTTGGATAATAAAGTTAAAACTGTATCATCAATGTAA
>JABGZQ010000088.1 GCA_018674655.1 Fidelibacterota bacterium
ATAAACTCACTCCCGGAAATGGAAAATGGTTCCTTTTCAAAATCGAAACCCAGTTTGATATAATAATCTTTGACGGGAAAAGTAAAGTTCTCTAAAAACCATTTTTCAGTCATTTCCTTCATATCCCGCCGGCGAAGAACCTTCTTTGTATATAAAATGAGAGAAATTAATTTGGTTTTATTGGTCAATGTTTTGAGGCACACTACTTCAACAACACCATCTTCTTCGTCTCTGTCAAAGGGCCCATAACAGCACGATAAAAATAAATACCCGGTGCAACAAGGTTTCCGGACTGATCTTTGCCATTCCACGCCAGTTTTTTATAGCCATAGTTTTGTTCCTCATTGACAAGGACAATGACTTCTCTACCTAAAATATCATATATAGTTAATGTTACTTGGCTGATTTCTGGCACATCATAGTGGAGGGTGGTCGTGGCATTAAATGGGTTGGGATAATTTTGAAATAAGGCATAACGCGTGGGTTGTTCCCCATATTGGACAAACAAAACAATGTCTGCCCTCATTTGAGGTAACATGGGCCATACATTATCACCGGGGCAAGATGTGGTCCCAAAATAATCTCTATGTCCCTTCAATACATTTGGGTCAACACCATACGTATCTGCAATCCACGAATATAAATGTATCAGGGATTTTTCTGTGGCATAGGTCATTTCGTCGTAACAGGGCCAACTGGTTTCTGGTGGATGATAACATCCCAATGCACATACGCCAATATTTCCCGTGTTTGCACCGCCCACATGAGCGCCCAATACTGTTTCTGGACGGCCTTGATAAATATTGCCCGCCATGTCCACCAAAAAATGGTATCCGATATCACTCCACCCTCGTCCATCCTGGTGAAATTCTTGGATGGACTTAACAGCGGCTTTCCCTTCATCCAATGATTTGGCAGCCCAACCAGCTGCATGATGTAATGTTAATTTTCGAAAATAGGGATGATTAGAATATCCAGATTCAGGTGGACGGGCGCCCCACTCTTCTCTGGATATTACTGTGGGTTTTTCAACACCCATCCGCTTGGGTTTGATTGCGGGTGGATTGTTTGATATTTTAGTCTCACCATCTCGACGATCAAAAACACCCCCTGTTAAAAAACGAACCATTTTCAATGATTGAACTTCGTACCGAATGGCCCGAGCAGATGCAATGCCCGTGTCTAAAATTGAAGCGATAAACCGATCGCTATTCGGCTCGGCAAAAGTCTTGGCTTGATATTTCTCGGACCATAGTCCGTCTGCTTCCATAAACTGAAACAAAACCATGGCTTGCTGATCTCCAGCGAACCGGATGGCGGCCCCTTCAATTTCCAATCCATTACTAATTGAAATTGCACTCCCCGTTAATTGGTACCCTCCCGATATTTTTAAGCGTTGACCTGGGCCATCAAAAGAAATTTCTCTCACAGCATCCAGGAATTGTCCATGTATTCCGGACATGATAATGAATGTAAAGAAAAGGAGTTTGTAATTTTTATTCATGAGGTCATGTCGAATTTATCTATCCATTTGGTGATTCTAGACATAAAAAAAGCCCCGTATTTCTACGAGGCTTTTTCATCACGCAAGTGAATCGTTTATTTCATAAACGTCATTTGTTTGGTCTTTGTGAAGTTACCAAATCTCATAGAATAGAAATAAGTCCCACTGGCAACCTGATTTCCACTCTTATCCATTCCATTCCAAGTCACCTGGTATGTACCCGCAGGTTTATCCTGGTTTTGAATAATGCTGGCCACTTCCTGCCCCATTACATTAAAAATAGAGATTGAAATTTTACTCGCAATTGGTAGTGAATATTCAATCGTCGTTGTTGGGTTAAATGGGTTGGGATAGTTTTGACTCAGTTTATAATCCTCAGGTGTAATGAGAACTAAATCTTTCACTGCCAACTCAGAACTGGCTCCTGTCCATTCAGCAACTCTTACAAACCATTTTTTCGGGTTTGCAATTGTGCTATCAGTCGTGCCATCCGCTGCTTTAATTTCCACGCTATCCGGAACTGATTGGTATCCTAAAATAACTTCACCGAATTTATCATTGTCAATATTTGAACCAGCAAATATTTTAGGCACAAAACCTAAAACAGTCGAGTCTGATGTTCCATAAACCGTCTTTGTCCAACTCGAAGGATCCAAAACATTTGATCCAGTTAAATCAAACTTTATAAGATCTGCCTTCCCTCCAGAACCACCAAAAAATAAAGCCGGCTCACCAAACGCATTGTTACTAGCCGATGCTCCAAATGTTGTAGAAGAATCTATTGCAACTGTTTCCCCTTCTGAAATTGTTAATGCGTCTCCGTCAAGATCTCCAATTACAAATGCAATATTATCAAAGCCGGCTACATAGATTTCATCTTTTCCATCCCCATCCATATCCGCGACAGTCGGAGCTAACGTCCAATCATCTGTTGGTGAAAGATGTTTATAATTTGATCCTTTATCTGGATTTGCAATTGTACTATCTGTTACGCCATCTACGGCTTTAATCTTTACACTATCGGGTGGAATATTTACAGTATATTCGTTTTCACCTGTTGCTTCAATAAAAAATACATTCAAATTGTTCCAAGCAAAACAAGCTATTTCCTTTTTACCATCTCCATCTGTGTCACCTATTGCTACACCAAGGGCACTTCCACCACCAAGACCGTTTTCCCTGACGCCATCCTTATCAGCATCCCTAGGGGCGGCTACATACTCTTCTACTAAAACAGGGGGTGTTATGGCATTTCCAATATCACCTGATACGGATGCAATTACAAACCTATCTTCAGAAAATGCATGTTTCCCTCCTGTTGTATCAACCATTGCACTATCGGGATAAGAAGGGTTAGTGGATCCATTATTTCCATAAATTATTTCTTGATGTCCATCTCCATCTACATCATTTACTAAAAAATGCTCCACAACCATTGGGCCCAATGGTTGGTTATAAGCTTTATGCAAAGGTCTGAACCAAGCGGGTTCCAATCCATACCCATTATCTGTTACGCCATCCCATTCGTATACATAAAGACCTGCAAGCGAGTCAACATTGAGATATTTCCCAGAAAAGAAAATGACTTCCCCAAGACCATCTCCATCTAAATCTCCCGTTTGAACATGTCTTGTTGTGCTATTATAAATTCTTGTAGCGTCTCTATAATTTGCACCTGTTGTATCTGAAGACCATACGTGGACCAATGTGTCACCATAATACCATTCAAATGCATGAATTTGGCCACCACCATTGTAATCTGTTGCCCATATTTCCTCTCTACCGTCCTGATCTAAATCAGTCCCTCCCCAAACACTTCTAACGCCACTTGGAAACGTATTTTCAAGACCGCTTGGATGACTAGAAATACTATGAAGGTTAAATGAGTCCTGAGCGAAAAGGACTATTGATGCGATTAAAACGATTCCACTAACGATTTTTCTCATTTTATTCTCTCCTTGGTTTCTATTGATAAAAATTCGTCGGAAAGTATAAGACCATTATTTTGTTTAACCCAAACATTTGTTTAACCCAAACATACAATTAGTTAATAAACACCAATTTATTCTTTTTTAAATACATCTATTGTGTTTTATTTTTGCCGTCACTTTGAAGCCATTAAATCATCATAAAAGGAACGATAACCATTCATTTATCATGGCATAGATTAATCTTTTACATTATTTTTACTTCGGTGATTTTTGCCAATACAGGGAAAATCTCCGGCACAGTAACAGATGGAAAATCCGGCGGCCCCCTCGCTGGGGTGAATGTTTTTTTAGAAGGAACCCCTTACGGCGCTGCCACGGATCAAGATGGTGAATACATTATATTGAATGTTCCACCGGGGGATTATACCCTGCGGGCTTCTTATATAGGATACACATCCTACCGGGTGGAAAATATACGCGTTAGCCTTGACCGGACGACAAATCAAAACTTTATCTTAAAAGAAGCGGTCATCGAAGGGGAAGAAGTGACCGTCGTCGCCGAAAGACCTTTGGTTCAAAAAGATTTGACTGCATCCCAAAAAGTCACCACTTCCGACGAAATAAATGTGATGCCCGTAGAGTCCTTCCTGGGCGTACTCACCACACACGCCGGTGTGAATCAAGGGGCCGGTGGTGAACTCCATATTCGCGGTGGCCGATCTAACGAAGTGGGTTATTATGTAGATGGTGTATCCGTGGCCAATCCTTTTTTCACCAATGGCTTGGCGATAAACATTTCAAATAAAGCTTTAGAAGAAATGAAAGTAGTGAGCGGCGCTTTTAATGCAGAATATGGAAATGCCATGAGTGGCATTGTAAACCTGCAAATCAAAGATGGTGGCGATCAATATCATGGTAGCCTTTCTTACCAATCAGGAGACCATCAATCATCTGATACAGATATTTTCACCAATATTGATGCATTCAATATTTTCACCAATAAAGTATATGAAGGAACGATAAACGGCCCAATGCCATTTATATCTAAAGATGGCAAGTTTACGTTTAATGTAAGTGGGCGAATTTCATCCAGCGAAGGGTACTATTATGGTATCCGTGAACATACCATTGGTGATTCTGCTGATTTTAGAAATTCAGACGACTGGTATATAGAAATGAATGGAGACAGCTCATACGTTCCTATGAGCCCGAGGACAAGTAATAACCTACTTGGAAAATTCACCTACCGTGTTTCTCCACGATTAAAATTCTCCCTGCAAATGCTTCATTCGGGTGGAAAGTCAAAATCGTATTCTCATGTATATAAATATAACCCCGATGGTACATCCACTTCTGAATCAGCAAATAATAACTTTTCTCTTAGAGTGAACCATGCTTTGGGGAAACGGAGTTTTTATGAAGCAATATTTTCAGCTTCCAATACAGATTATGCCGGGTATCAGTTTAAGCCCATTGATTTGAATACCGCTGTCCACGAAAATGATGCAGGCCGATTTGGTACAGGACAATATGTTCTCTATAATGAATTTGAAGACGGAGATCGATATTGGATATTGAACGATTCTGAATATGTGCCTACCTCCCGGATAAAAGGATCCCCAACATCATCCACTTTTTCTTTTGGCGGATCGAATCGGGGGCATTCCTATCGTAAATCAAATTCCTACAGTGTAAAGTTTGATTTCACCAGCCAGATCACCAATCGCCACGAAGTTAAAACAGGGTTTAATTTTCGGAACGACCAACTGGATGAACGAAATTTTTCCATTCTATATGACAATCAAACATATCGCACGCCCACTATACTACCTGAAAACGACTCTCCTTCTCACAACCATTATAATAATACATCCACTTTTTTCTCCGCCTACCTACAGGATAAAATCGAATACAATCACTTTATCACCAATGTGGGTGTCCGGTTCGACCAATTTAAACCCAACGAAGATTATATAACTGACTTCTTACAGCCTGAGGGCGAAAAAGCAAAAGCATCTAATAAAACAATGGTATCTCCTCGAATTGGAGTGGCCTTCCCCATTACGGATCAGGGTATTTTACATTTCTCTTACGGGCACTTTTATCAAATGCCGACGCTCAGAAGATTATATAAAAAGAGTATTTTTGGTGCTGGATTAGGGCCTACAATCGGATATGCTGACCTAAAGCCAGAAAAAACAGTGCTCTATGAATTCGGGCTTCAACAACAGTTAACGGGCGTTATGGCTTTTGAAATGAGTGCATTTTATAAAGATATCCGAGACTTGCTTGCCTTACAATCCATTCGATATGATTCAGAAAAGTATGGACCATCTAATTATTCAATTTATATGAATAAGGACTATGGTAATGTGAAAGGATTCACTTTTAGTCTAACCAAACGATATGACCGCGTCACAAAAACATCCGCTTTTATTGACTATACTTATCAGTTAACAGAAGGCAATAGTGTTGCCTCCGGTTCGTTTTATTACAATGCCTTATCCGGAGAAGAAGAAGAAAAGCGTATTGTACCCTTATCTTGGGATCAACGTCATATTCTAAATTCAAGTGTTTCGATTGGTGATCCGGGTAACTGGAATTTGGGCCTTATTAGCAAATTGTCCAGTGGATGGCCTTATACGCCTAATATTCCTGATGCCAATTATATCCCTCTTTCAAACTCTGGTAGAAAACCATGGCAATGGCGCGTAGATATGCGTCTCCACAAAAACTTTAAAGTGGGCAATTTTCAGTATATTTTATATGCAAAAGTATATAACCTATTAGATCGCCGGAATGAACGATACGTCTTTAATGACACAGGGCGATCTGGATATACCTTTGTGTCTCAATCCACCCAAGAGACTAAAGGGTTTGTAGATCATTACGGTGAATCGGGTGTTCACACCTGGTCCGAATATCAGGTAAGACCCCAATATTATACTGCACCTCGATCTATTAACATCGGATTCTCGCTGGATTTTTAAAATGAAAAAAATGATCTTAATCACCCTTATTATTGGTGTGTTTCTCACGCTTTTATCTGCACAGGATAAACCACGCCAATTTTCTAAAGAATGGAAAATGGCCGGTCCAGAAAAAGAATGGAATTCGGTTGAGCACGAATATTTCTATCGCTGGCGGGATAAAGTCCTCGCCAAGAGAGCCATGGCTAACGAACAAATATTAAGACGCCAAAAAGCGATTCTAAATGGAAATAAAATCACAACAGAAATCTGGAACTTTGGCTCCATCTCCAGTCCGGGAAATCGCGTGACGGACATCGTCTGGGAAGGGTTAGGATACGGATATGAATTTGGTCCATTTATCGGTGCTGAAATTCCTGTAAAACCCAATAGCCATATTGATTCATATATTAAAAAAGACGAAAATGGAGACCCGGTTCTGGATGATGATGGCAATCCTGTATGGGTGGCAAAAGCAATCAGTGACGGGCTCGTATCCCTCGGAGGTGAAATTTCACCAGATGGAAAAGTATTTTGGGGATGGGAACCATTGGCTTATAATGATTTAGGTGTGCCTTATGGAGATCCAAATAGTGCCCGGGTGCCAACCTCTAATGATGTGGACCGAGATGGAGATGGCAAACCGGATAGTTGGCCTGAAGGCTGGTACAATGCCAACTTGAAAAAACATGTATGGCCCGGGGCTTTGAGACAGGGTTCATCTAATGCAGATTTGGAATCATTCTTCGTGGTGGATGACCGAAGCAACCAGGAATTTAAATATTATCCCTTCCCGGAAGATTCATCCCGCTTGGGACTTGGGATTGAAATTGAATGCCGGTATTACCAATGGTCTAACCCCTTGGCAGAAGACGTTATCTTTTTGATATATAAGGTGACAAATAAAAGTACAAAAGATTTGAATGAAGTGGTATTTGGCATGTGGGGAGATCCCCATATTGGTGGCCCCTCTAATTGGCAGGATGATCTTTCATACTTTGATGAA
>JABGZQ010000087.1 GCA_018674655.1 Fidelibacterota bacterium
AATCTTTCTGAGAAACGATCCCCTTTGGTCGGGTCATAAATAAAAACAGGGAAAGCTCGAGAATCCGCCGCCAATTTTGCCTGTTGCATGGCCATATCATCAGCCACACCATGCTCTGGCTGGCATGTTGTATATACATTGATCACAGATGGCCCATTATATTCATTGGCCGCCATGATTGCTTTATAAAAATGATTTGTATGCGCTGATGTGGTTTGTGCCACAAATATTTCCGGATGCATCATACAAAGATTTGCAATTTCTTTTCTTCTTTCAGTCTTACCCCCCACAGCTTTTCCGATCATTGACATTTTTGCATCTTGCCCTGTAAAGGTTGCTGTAGATGTTTGTCCACCTGTGTTTGAATAAACCTGAGTATCCAAAATCAATACATTAATATCCATTCCGGAAGCCAACATACGGGACAATGCCTGGAACCCAATATCAACCATAGCACCATCACCGCCAATGGCCCAGAGTTTTTTATCTTGCCAGCCCATTTGATCCCATCGTGCTCGAATACCCATGGCGTCTGCAGAAACATTTTCAAATAGTGAGTTTGTCCACGGCACCAAAAAAGGGTTATATGGATATGTAGAACCATATACAGTATTACACCCAGTTGCTGCAACCAAGCCGATGCTCTCTTTACCATAAACAAATCCCGTTGCAGCCAACATCATTCTAAGGGCTGTTCCTTCTCCGCAACCCATACATGATCCTGCCCCGCCCGTATAAAGCATGGAATCGCTGGCAAGCATCATATCTACCAATACACGTTCATTAATATAATCAGAAGGGGTTTTGCCTAAGGATGTAAAAAAGTCAAATGCTGTTTGATAAGTAGGAATTGTGTTATCCACTTTAGTAATCATGGATAATGCTTCGTGGTCACCACAAGCATCCACACATTCTGCACATCCTTTACATTTAGTTGGATCAATAAAAATGCCAAACTTCGCCGGTTCTTTCCCTTGCTTTGCCGGAACTTTATGAAACTTATTTGTATCTGCCCATTGGTTGGAGATCCAACCTTTAATATCACCCGACTCCAATTTGTCGATGGTTTCACTCAGTTGAGATTCAGGGATAGCTTTGCCAAGAATCGCCGTATCTGGGCATTGGGTAACACATTCCATACATGCCACACAATTATCTGAAGTGAACTCAGGGATATCCGGCGCAATATAACTAAAATCGCGAAGTGCAGCGGTCCCAGCCGGAATCAAACTTCTTGCAGTAGATTCATCTGCTGGCAAACCCTCTTCAGCTGTACCTCCATTATAGGCACCCACAATTCTTTCATTAAAATCCTGAACATCCAGTATTTCAAACGCTTTCTTTTTATTTAATTCTGAAATTTGAACACTCATAATGCAACTTCCTCAGTTTCTTCCTGTTTAACCTCAAAAACTTCATTGAAACCGCGCTTTACTGCATTCAAGTTATCTCGAACAACTTGTTCGCCACGTTTTCCAAAATATTTTCTCAAAGATTTTTGGACACCATCCATTAAATCATCTTCGCTAATATCAGAACGTTCTAAAAATGGTGTCGCTTTTAAAAATATACCTAACAATACAATTCCCTGCATTCGTTGAATCAAATCGGGTCGCGAAGAAACATCTTTGGCAATTTTCACCGTATCTAATGCCAGCACTTTAATTTTTTTCTCTCGTATGGTCTTCTGCGCCCATTTGGGAAAATCACACCAAATTTCACTGGATTCTGTTTTAGGCGATTGGACAAAAAGCATACCACCTTCCTGCAGACCTTTTAATGGGTTGGCCAGATTAAATGCATTCACATCATTGAGGGGTACAAATTCAACAAACTCAAGTTCGTTATGTGTTTTAACACGATCAGGACTCACTGTTAAGTAGTATGTTGTGGGGAGCCCTTTTTTCTCCGAACCATATTTTGGGTAAGCCTGAACATACATATCAAAAAGATCTGCAACAATGGTTGCAATTATTTTATTGGTAGTCACAGACCCATACCCACCAACGGAATGGCCCCGCATTGAAAATGTCCCCTCACATCGAATATCTGTTGAATCGCCCGTTTCTAATGCCAAATCATGTTGGATGCCTATGGCAAAATATTTTTTATCATTTTTTATCATATTCTCAACGACAGCCATGATATCATCTGGTCGAACATCTCTGGAGCCTAAACCAGCAGAACCGGAATAAATTTGGGGAACCCTAATCTGGCCATTCTCATCTGGCGCCAAGTTATCTGCAAAAGAAGATTTAACTTCCATTGTAAGCGGATTACTTTCTGCCAATGGATTATCCATCCGTTCCAATATAGAAAATGCTTTTACATTTTTCAATGCGTCTACAACTTGTTTACCTGGAAATGGGCGGAACGATGTGATATGAACAATACCTACTTTTATATTTTGTTCAGATCTTAGATAGTCGACGGCTGATTCTGCTGTCTCAATCATAGACCCCATCCCTACAATTGCATATTCAGCATCTTCCATTTTATATTCTGAGATTAACCCATATGTTCGTCCAGTTAAAGTCTCAAATTCTTTCATAGCATCAAGGAGTGATTGCTCTATTTCATCTGTATATATCCTTTGGGCAATTTTCCCTTTCATATAAGAATCTTGATTTTGAACAACTCCGGACATAACTGGATGATAAGGATCCATCATATTCACGAGTTTATCTTGCGGTTTCCCTACGAATTCATCCATCATTTCTGGTTCGTGTAATTTTACATTTTCAATGGTATGTGTTGTTAAAAATCCATCCATAATATTCAGGAATGGCGTATGTGTATCTTCAGCCACGCGTCGCGCAATTAATGCCAAATCTCCCGTTTCCTGTGCATTTTTAGCAAATAACATTCCCCAACCCACATCCGTTACTGCCATCACGTCATCATGCCCGGCATGGACATTTAATGAATGAGATGTAAGTGCCCGAGCCCCAATATGAAAAACAACGGGAAGTCGTTTCCCAGAAATTGTATATAACACTTCTTTCATCAAAACCAAACCTTGACCAGATGTAAAGTTTGTAACACGCCCACCAGCGAGGGAATAGCCTTCACAGGCGGAGGCTGAACTATGCTCCGACTCTGATTCGATAAAGACCATATGATCTCCCCAGATATTGGTCCCGCCGTTTGCGATTACAGCTTGGTAGCCGGACCCCATCGTTGTGGAAGATGTTATAGGATATGCGCATGCACCTTGTGTGATATGGGATTCAACCCACACAACGATTGCCGCACCATCTGCTGTGGATTTTATTCCAGAATATTTTGCCATTTTTTACTCAGGTTAAATAAAATAATTTTTTAATAATTAGGGGGGTGAAATTTATGATATATATATGTGATCTTTATACTCATAATTATTCAATATTATATAATTTCAACCATCTTTTTGTCAATATAGTAATAAAATATTAGAACCAATATAAAACCATTTAATCCTACAAATCTATTAATTGAACTATAGCGGATGAGTTTATCTTGTTATGTAAATGTAACGATTCCGGTGCCAACAATGAGCCGATCATCTAAAAATGTTGGCGCTAAATAATTCAATTCATGACGACACGCCACAAAAGCAAACCCCAACCGTGTATAATCTTCTATATGCAACCCCAAATTCATTATTTCTGAATAAGTGCCATTGCTCCCTTAATTAAAATCGAATCATATTCTTGTCCGGATTTTTCATCATTGAGTGCCTGAAGCAAAACCAAATATTGATTAGAATTAATAGTGCCTTTAACATAATCTAAAAGAATATTCTGAATCCGTTCGTCCGGTTGGTATGGCTTTCCCACACCTAAATTTTCCGGCCATTCTTTGCTGGCATTTATTGCGGAGATAGCTTTTTCAACTTTTCCCGCCTTGATCAAATCGATAGATTGTCTAAGGAATGCCCATTTATAAAGTTGGCGACTTTCTTTTGCCATCTCCGATGGTAATACATTAACCGATTCTAAAACCACAAGACATTCATCCACTCGCCCCATATATAAAAGGGAACGGGCATGCATAATTTCTACATTAAAATTATTGCGAAAGTGCATGAATGCATTCAAGGATAATTGATAGGCCTTTTCCCATTTTTTATGATGTTGATAATAGCGCACTGCATTCAATTGAATTAACCAGGATTCCGGGCTTAATTGAATCGATTTTTTTAAATCGCTGCTAATACCCGATTTACCCAGTTTTTCTTTCAATGAAGCGCGGGCAATATAAAATGGACTATAATCGGGTCGTTCGCCTAATGAGTTCATTAATGCCAATGCTTCAGTATTTCGATCCTTCGCCCAAAGATTCAATGATAGGTAATATGTCCATTTCCAATCATAATTATTTTCTGTTCCCCATAACAAGGCTTGAATCGTTTCTCGTCGATAAGGGAATACATACTCTGGCGAAATTTCATTAGCCACATTGAGTAATTCTGCATCATTATTTAAATACGCATGCCATAAATGGATGATGGGATTTTGACTTGTGTCCATTAGCTTTTCCAACAATTGGACGGCAACTTCATCCTGCCCGCGATTGTGGTAGGCAATCGCCAATTCCAAATGTGTTTGATCCGGATATTCATTATGGATTAATTTGGTAAAATAACCCCAATTCTTTTTTGATGGATTTAGAAAATAGACTTCCAAATTCGCAAAATGATGTAGCGGATCTATTTCTATTAATTGGTGAAGTTGTTTTTTTGCTTCTTGATTATTCCCAGACATTCTTTCCGCTATGGCTAATGTTTGAAGTGCATTGATATTGTAACGATTAAAATCCAATGCCTTGTGAGCATATTCTCTTGCCAATTCAAATTGACTTTGGATAAGGGATAACTCTGCCATTTGCGTAAAAGATGCGGAGCGGAATTCCATAGATCTGGCTGCCCATCCAAAGGCTTCTCGGGCATTGGTGTAATCGCCCATGGCCCGATACAAATTTCCTGCCATAAAATTGGCCGCTTCATCATATCCATTCAGTTGAAGGACAATATGAATAGCAGAGAGTCCCTTTGCATATTCTCCACTTCGAAAGTAAAGATCGGCCATCCCTCTCAATGCACCATTATGATAGGGCTCGTCCAATAATATAGTTTCAAATTTTGTTTTTGCCTTGGGATAGCGTCGTTCTTTGAGGTCTTCTAACCCAGCCGTTAATAGTTGATTCGTTTTTGATACGGCTGCCAAAACATCCGGATTGGTTTTAAATGGCCGCTTCAATCGGAGTGATTCCCGATTGGATCTAAAATGAAGTCCCAATGTCTCAACAATCACCTCGTATTCATCCGTCGTTCCATGAGGAACAGAAATGGAATGCAATGCCATTGGTTGGAATTCTAACGATTGTTCAAAAATAGTTTTTCTTCCAGTTATGACTTTAATTGTTCCGTTTTGTTTAAGGAACGAATGGACATTTATTTGAATCTCCCCACTCTGTTTTTCAACATACATCACCCCATCTTCCGATGCCTCATTTATGCCACCCGTACCTTTAACCGGAAACCATGATTCATGCCATCGGTCGGTGCCATATGGGTCGAAGTCCACTTTTTTAATAGGTGTAAAATCATCACTGGGAGAATACTGGACCCATTGTCTCCCTGCCTGAAATTCTACATACTGTCCATCTGTATCCGTAAGAAATTCTTCCCAAATGCCTCCTTGCCGAGATAAAGCCCAAAGCCAAAGTTTTTGGCCCGGCATTTCATCATATTGGGCCCAATGACCAAAACCATATCCCTCGTTATGATAATATCCACCAAAATAGTTTTTCCACTGTCCCACCACATGATAGGACTTATGCCCTTCAAATCGATTATTATCGTAAAATGTGAGATTCCTCCCCTTTTCATCTATGGGCCAAGGATTCACGATCCCACTATGTTTTAAATATTGATTTCCCGGGAATACCAATTCTAAATCGTCTTGCGCAAATGCGGCTCCGGTCATCCAATTGTAATAGGCCTGTGTAGATGGTGTGGGATTGTAAAAAAGAGTATTGGTCTCAAAGTTTGCCCGATCTCTTTCAAGCTTAATCTCCACACGCCAATGGGCTCTTGAGGGTAAGTCCATCCCACCCACAAAGGTGGAAACACTACCGTCAGGATTCGTCCTTGTTACATAATCCACCGGTGATGCTGTGGCCGGCGTGTGGCCGATGACACCAAAGTTGAATTCGATTCCACCAGAAGTCCATGGTCCTCGTAAAGAAATATTTCTGAATTTCATTACCTCGTTTCTATAGATAAATTCTTCACCGTTGGATTTATCAATAGCACCCCAGATTTTTCCACCGACTTCTGGAAGTACATACACTTCTATATGATCATTTTCCATTTTCACAACTTTCCAATCCTGAGGAGATCCTTCATGGCTATATCCGTTAAAAGAATGGTATGGATATAACCGACTATCTTTTGTCAAAATTGGAATAGGGTTTGGATTAGAATAAGGATACGTTTTCAGACTGCGTATTTCTTCCGTGATTTGGGCTGAATCCTCTGAGCAACCCTGGATAAAAATAAAAAAGACCCCCCAGATAAAAATAGATTTTGATTTATTTGATAATAATAACATTAATCTTTCCTCCTGATTTCTGAAACATTTAATCTCTCCCATAATGGCAAAACTACTATTTTACGATTTAGATTCCTTTCTTCTACCATTTCGAATGATTTTTTCACATCCATCCCCTGAAGAACTTTTTCTAATAAACTCCTAGATTTAATGCCATCATTCAGAGGAACAAAAAAATCATCCCAATGGATAGGCACAATCACATCCGGACTCAATGCATCTATCACATGCATTTGATAATTATCGTTATAAGCGCCATCCATGGTTTCTAATCCTGCCAATCCTAAAAACAAAATATCCACATCATAATTATCTAAAATATTGGGGACAAAACCTGCACTGCCATGGATGGCAAATGAGACTTCAGAATGTTCTATTATAATGGTATAACTGTCACCTTCATAATATTCAAATGCACTTGCTGGCGGTTCAATCGGTTCTGTAATTCTTCTGTTCAATAATTTTTTCGCCAATTCCTTATCTGGGTATGGCCAATGACGCCCTTTCACCAAGGTTACCTTAAAAGTCCCCAACTGGATGGTTTCCCCAGATTTTTGAATGACCATTTGATCTTCAGGAAATCCCAATCCTCTTCCAATATTGGCTGTTGATTCAGAACCGATTAATGTTGCACCTGTCAATTCAGCAACGATGGGAGAATCCATTGCATGGTCAAAATGGGAATGAACCGGAATCACAGCATCCAGTTTTTGAATCCCTGCCCGATCCAGACAATATTTAATGATCGATTCATCCGGCGCTACTTCACCCCAAAGAACTTTAGCAACACTTGGGCGGGTAAAAAACCCATCAGTTAAAATGGATGTTTTACCATCGGAAATCAAAATGTTGGAATTACCCGTAAATTGTACAATTAAACCATTACCCGTACTTGGCAAAGAAGCTTCTATCCCATATTTTTCTAACTGGGGTACATGAGGTCGGTAATTGAGAAGTACTGTTAACAAAAAAACAATAAATCCCAAAACACCTATAAATGAATAAAGAACAATTTTTTTCAATTTACTCTAATCCAAAAGCGTTTCTATTCACCTACATGTTCAATGGATAATGATGGGTTCCCTTTTTGCCAACGGATTATAAATAAATCACCATATTGATTATCTTCTATGAAGATTTCGTCTTGAATGCCAAAAAGCGAAATTAAATGTGGAATTGTATTTGAATGACCTGCAATCACCACATTCTGGTCACAATGAGACAGGGCTACCTCAATTTGCAATTGAGGTTCTCGGGCAGTTTTAATAGATATATCCCGCCCCCATGCTTTGGATAAAGGAGCCACCGTTTGCTGCGTCCGTGTAAATTCGCTGGCATATATAAATCCAGGCATCACATCCTCCAACGCACCGGGTAATGCTTCGGCGCGATTAATTCCCACCCGAGTGAGTTCCGGGTCTTTTTCTCCTTCTATAATCATCTTTTCTGCATGACGAATAAGATAGACCGCTTTGGGGTAACAACGAAAATCTTCAAATGTATTAGTGGGCTTTGACGATGAACACCCTGTTACAAACAAGAATATGCTGAGGAGTAATAATTTTAATTTATTCATCCTCTAATTTAGCTTGAAAAGAAATATATCATATTGGGAAAAATTCTTGATATATTGACCACTATGGAAATTTGGAAAAACAGCCAATCATTATCATTGGCTACCTTCATGGTAGGCGGAATTCTCCTATCTGGCTGCAGTATATCAACTTCGACTGATTATGAGAAAGAATTATTGACGTTTAAAAAGAATCGTATCACTTATTTAAAATCCAGAAGCGGATATTTAAATCTGGTAGGACTCCATTGGATAGCCGAGGGTAAAAGTCAGTTTGGATCAGATTCCGGTAACGAATTTGTTTTCCCCAAAGAATTTCCTGCCAATTTTGGTTCAGTCACAAAAAAGGGTGATCGGTTCATTTTTGATTTTAGGGAAACTGTTTTACTGGATAGTGCTGAAAAAATATCAAACTTTTCATTTTCTACTGAGGCGTTGGACCACACCTTTTCATGGCATTCCTATCAATGGTTCGTGATCAAGCGCGGTGAGAATTATGCCATTCGTTTAAAGGATTTTGAAAATCCTGACATGGATCCAAAATTTGAAATTCCTTATTACCCCATAGATGTGAGTTGGAAAATTAAAGGATCATTTGAAGCTTATCCACCCGGTAAGAATCGAACCATTTCCAATATATTTGGCCATCCTATTGAGCAGCCTGCTATTGGGATTGTATCTTTTTTAGTGGGTGGTGAACCCTTTTCATTAGAAGCCCATATGGAAGGACCGAAACGCACCATCATTTTTATGGATGGGACAACGGGGAATGAGACTTATAGTGGCGGGAGAGAATTATATTTTGATGCTCCTGACGGGGAGGGGAATGTGATCGTTGATTTTAATAAAGCCTTCAATTTCCCCTGCGCCTTCAATGCATTTACCACCTGTCCCGTTCCACCGCCTATCAACCGGTTAAAGATCAATATTAGCGCCGGCGAAAAAGTATTCAAATAATTTAAATGATCACCCTTAAGTACCCATATTCATTTATTGTTATTTTTAATTAGCATAATTATAATAAAACGATGAAAAATGGGTCCATAGCAGGCGGAGAAAAAACCACAGTCCAATCTGCCGCAGAAATACTGGAGAATGGCGGCAATGCTTTTGATGCTGCCGTAGGGGCAGTCTTTACGTCTATGATAACCGAATGCAATCTTACGGGTCCCGGTGGTGGTGGTGCACTTTTGGCATGTCCCTTAAATGAAGATCCTGTATTATTTGATTTTTTCGTCGATACACCACTTCCTCAACCCGATAAAGCATTAGATTTTTTTAGTATTTCTATCGATTTTGGTCCCAGCCAACAGGAATTTCATATTGGTCAGGGTTCTGTGGCTGTCCCAGGAAATACAGCAGGTCTCCTTAAAGTCCATGAGCGATTGGGTTCCCTTCCTCTAAAAACAGTACTCGCCCCTGCAATAGAAACCGCTCGTAAAGGCGTTATCCTAAATGATGCACAAGGATATTTAATGAAAATTCTGGTGCCAATCCTAACCCATTCTAAAAGTGGGGAAGCATTATTTACACCCAATGGAAACATTCTACATGTTGGCGATCGATTCAAAAATCCTGCATTTGCTGATTTTCTGGAAGAATTAATCACTCAAGGAGCCGATTACTTTTATAAAGGGCTTGGACAGGAATATATTCTCAACACAGTCGGCGAGCGTGGTTTACTCACAGCCGATTGCTTGGCAAACTATTCCGTAGTTGAAAGAAAACCCTTACCAAGTCATTTTAATGGAAAAATTATATATACGAACCCTGCGCCTTCTATCGGCGGAACACTTATCACTTTCACCCTTCAACTTATGGAACGATTAAATACCGTTTCTCCGAACAAATTGATCAATCTAATTCATGCTATGGAAGTCACTGCAAAAGTAAGGCAGGATGTATGTAATGATCCAAATGACAACTATTTAATTTCTCAAATCCTGGATAAGAATAATTTTGAGCCCTATCTAAAGCAGTACAATTCTTTTGAATTAGAAAATATACCGGAAGATCCTCCCTCTCGGGGAGCCACCACACAAGTCAGTATTATAGATAAAGCAGGGAATGCAGCGAGCGTAACCACAACAAATGGAGAAGGGTGCGGATATCTGATTCCTGAATTGGGTATCATGTTAAATAATATGCTGGGAGAAGAAGATTTAAATCAATCCGGGTTTCATAAGTTTGTTAAGCAACAGCGCCTCCCTACCATGATGTCCCCCACAATAGTCGTAGGAAATACAGGACCCGAATTGGTCATTGGTAGCGGGGGTAGCAACCGAATCCGATCCGCCATTATACAAGTGATTTTGAATTTAACCAATGGCATGAAGCTTGATAATGCCATCCGTGCACCCAGAATGCATTTGGAAGGAACAACGCTTCACTGTGAACCGGGAATCAAAGTGCCCAACAAAAATAAGTTATCTAACTCGATCCATATTCACCAATGGAATGAACAAAATTTATTTTTTGGTGGTGTAAATGCCGCCACAAGGCATGAAGCTGTGGGGGATCCAAGACGAGATGGCGCTGGGATTATTTATTAAAAATATTCTTAATTATAAAATGGAATGTTGTTATAAAACAAAAAAGCCCCCCGATTACTCGAGAGGCTTTTAATATTTTCCAATTCAAATAAATCTAAATTAGAAATCAAATACCAAATCTAATTTAGTATCTGGGACGAGAAGGTCTCTCTTCCCTTGGACGGGCTTCGTTCACTTTCAATGGGCGTCCTTCAAGTTCTTTACCATTCAGTTCTTGAACAGCAGTTTCACCTTCAGCTTGGTCAGCCATTTCGACAAAACCAAAACCTTTGGAACGTCCAGTTGCACGGTCAGTGATAATGCGAGCACTATCAACAGTACCATATTCTGCAAAAGCAGCTTCTAAACTGCTTTCATCTAATTGAAAGGAAATATTCCCTACATATATATTCATTTATTTATCCTTTTCAGGGCTTGATATACCTGAATCTTGTTAACATTCATAATGCATTGCTGCACTATATCGCCTTGATATTATTTTTTCTTCGAAAGTGGAGATTTGTAAAACTCAACCATAAAGATCATTTATATCCTTAGCAACGCGGAGAATTTACCCATTTTTATTCAATTATACGCAAATTCTATTAAATAAAATGTTTGATGATATTTAGGCAAAAAAGGCCCCTCGAGCCAGAGGTGTTTCATCTCAAAATAAAACCATCCTTTAAGGGGTCATTGGGATTAATCCAAAAGGTGTTTTTCCCAGTGAGAAATGCCGTCCCTCTTACCTCAGGGATGACTGCTTGATATTTTCCAAAAGTTGTTATTTCATCAATCTTAACCGAAAAAGTAGAGCCAATAATACTTTCGATGGTAATGGATTCATTAATACCAATTTCACCACGTGCATAGTGAATTGCAGCACGGGCGCTGACACCAGTTCCTGTTGGACTTCTGTCTACTTCGCCTTCTGCAAAAATGCAAACATTCCGACTGTGGTTATTTGAATTTTTTGGTGGTCCGGTAAAAATAGTGCCATATAAAATATTCATTTCTGGTTCGGTTGGGTGATCCATTTTAACAGAGGTCATAATTGCCTGCTTGATCAAGGCCCCCTTTTCGATGAGTTCATCGTGGTATTCTTTTGTACAATCCAAACCAACTTGGGCTACATCAACAAATGCGTAATATGCACCACCGAATGCCAAATCATACCGAATATTTCCCAATCCCGGTACATTCACAATTGAATCCATTTGCTGTACAAATGAAGGAACATTGTGAAATCCTATGCTTGTGATTTCTCCATGTCTTACTTCTGCAAAAGAGCGAATAAACCCTGAAGGAACATCCATTTTTACTTCTGTGACGGGTTCAGTTTTTTTGATTAATCCAGTTTCCACAAACACTTTTGTTAATGCAATGACTGCATGACCACAGCCCGTGGAATATCCTTCATTATGAATGAAAATGACCCCAAAATCTGCGTTAGGCGTATCAGAATCCACGATGAGTGCTCCGTACATATCCGCGTGTCCCCGCGGTTCCCACATGAGTGCTTTTCTAATTTGGTCAAAATCATTTTTAGCACGAGCACGTTTTTCTAAAAGGGTCGCTCCCCTTAGTTTTGGAAACCCGGAAATGATAATCCGAAGCGGTTCCCCACCCGTATGGGCATCGATGGTTTGAATCTCAAACCAATCTTCTGGCGCTTGCCAATTTTTCAGTTTTTTTATTTCAATCATCATTCAATTTTTTTAGTATCAAATTTACCATGGCAAGATCCTGGATAGCATTCCCCACCGATTTAAATAAAGTAATTTCATTTTCTGATTCCCGGGCCGGGATTTCACCGGCGACAACCTGCCCCAATTCACCATGAACTTTTTCAAAGGACCATTGCCCTTCTTCCATCGGAATGATGAGGTCTCCCGCTTCTTTTTTGCAGGCTTTCATTTGGTCAACGATGATTTTAGACTGGATAACTATATCTGAAGACACCTCCCTCATCATTGGCTGGTGTGACCCAATGACATTCAAATGACTACCCGATTTAATGTTTCCAAATTCAATCAGTGGCAACTGAGATGGCGTAGTTGTACAAATTATATCGGCTTCTTTTAAGGTTGCTTGAGATCCAATTTCACAATTGACCTTTTTGGAATGTGAATCACAAAATTTTGCAACAGTGTCATCATTTCGACTGAATACAATGAACTTTTCAAGTTCCCGAACTTCCATGATTGCTTCTATATGAGAAGTAGCTTGAATACCTGTCCCAAAAATTGCACAAATAGTTGCATCCTTTATTGCCATGAGATCTGTGGCCAATCCAGATGCTGCCGCTGTTCGAATCGCCGTAATGGATTCTCCATCCAAGGTCGCTACGTGGTTACCTTTTGAAGCATCAAAAACTTGAACCACGCCATGAATCAGAGGCAAACCTTTATTGGGATTTGAATAATTCACGGATACGATCTTCACGCAATAGTAGGGACTCCCAATTGCATAAGCCGGCATAATCAGAGATGTGGTATTATTGTCCGGGAGATCCAAACTCAAACGAGTAGGTACATGGGCATCACCGCTGCTTAACTGGACGAAAGCAGACTTCATAGCATGGATGGCTTCCTTCATGGAAACCATTTCTGAAATTTGTTTTTTATTTAAAGAAATCACGAATTGATTTCTAGTTCGGATTTGTAACTAATTCCAACGATTAGTATCGTAAATAATATGACCCAGAGGTGTTTCATTTAGTTGTTTCCAGATTTCTCCAAACTATTTTTCAAATCTTCAAACTCCTTCCTTAAGACAGATATTTGAGACCAAGCAACAATTCCAAAAAACATTGCTCCACTTCCAAAGATAAATCCTAATACGCCTAATGCTTCCATTTTGATGTTCCTCAACTATTGTTTATAATATTCAAAATTACACAAAATCACCCATCAATGTGGGCGTTTCATTTAGTTGTTAGAAATCAATTTTCAATCCTTATAAGTTTTTTCTTATTTCTTTTGGCCATTCCGATACCAATAAGTCTCTAATCCTTATTTTTCTACAGCTTTTAGTTTATTGCTGTTGTCGGTAATCTTTCGAACAATCCACTTGTTTAGAAACATAAGAGTTGCAATGGCAATTGTCCATTGGAATAAAATGGTGCCTACATTGTAGATATTATCGGATGAAAATGGGTGAAGCCATGTTTCGGGAGCAGACTTATAGCAATCGTAGGCAAACCATCCCAGTAAAAAAATCATTTGTGAAGGAGCTAAAAATGCGATGATTATATCCCAATATCGGCCAATGTTTATATTTGATCCAGAATGATTTAAATTTTCTTCTCGGAATTTTTTTACGCCGTAGGGAATAACGGAGATGGCAAAAAATAATCCCGCCAACATAAGAGCGACTCCCCATACCCAATCCTGATTATCTAAAACGGGCATCCAGATAGCCGAAGGCACTCCTAATGTGAATACCCCCACACAAATTATTTTCACTGCTTTTGTGCGGCCCATCCCGGCATCCACAAATGCGCGAGTAGTAACTTCGACTTGGGCAATCATACTGGTAAAGGCGGCAAAAGCCAGGGCAGAAAAGAACAGGATCATAAAAAACTGACCCATAGCCATCGTCTTAAAAAGCTGTGGCATCCAAATAAAAGTGATGCCCTTATTGCCTTCGTTAAAAACAGTTTTTTGCATTAATTCCGTTGAAAATACAGCGCCATTTTCTACTGCTGTACCGAGGGAACCCAATCCATTAAGAACAGATGGGTCTGTTTTGGCCTGTTCCATTAATTGAGGAACCGCAGAGAAAACTGTGCTGAATACCATAATGGCGGCCAATAGGGAAACAATGTTATTGGCTGCGGGGAGCATGATAGCATTCAAGGTGGTATCTTCGTTTTTTCGCATATAGGCAGCATAGCAAAGTACCAGGCCCCATCCGGCTCCTGTATCCCAGGCGTTTTGAATGAGAGCCTCTACCCAAATTTTTGGATGTGCCAGGTTAGCCCAGTCTATGGTAAATAGAAACGATAAACCTTCCGATGCCCCCGGTAAAAACAAGGCTCTAACTGTTAAAACGAGTATAAGACATATAAGTATTGGCATGAGGATGCTGGTTACTTTTTCTATAGATTTTACACCTTTGAGAACTATCCACGAGACAGAACCAATTATTAAAGCGTGAAATATAATGGGGGAATACGATGATGTAAATGAAACCCAAAAGGCCCCGGGAGAATTTTCGGGGATCTCTTTGAAGATAGCAGCCAAAGCATACCTGGCTGTCCACCCCGCCACAACACAGTAATAAAAAGTAATAGCAGTTGTAACAAAAACACAAAAAGCACCCATCCAGGCCCACCTGGGGCCCATCATTTCCATAAAAGCTTTAACAGGTCCAGATCTTGTTTTGCGCCCCATGCCAAATTCCAGTAATATTATGGGTATAGACCATAAAAACAAAAATGCTATCCAGGCGATTAAAAACTCACCTCCACCATTAGAGGCAGCAATGCGAGGGAATCGCCAAATGTTCCCTGTGCCAACAGCCATGCCGAGCATAGCCAACAACATGGTCCACCTGGAACTAAAAAAGGAATTTTTGCTTGAATCATTCATGAGATCCTCTTTTGTGAAGGTATGCGTAAAACTTCTGTTACTTCTATTTTTATTTCACAGATTTGATGGTTCTGTTTTACCTAAATATTAGGAGAGTTGTAATTCTTAAGATGTAAAAATATTGACACTCTCATTACTATCGCAAGTGAAGTACGGATCGCCCAATACATCCATTTTAGCTGTGATGCCCAATCCGGGTCTTTGATTAATTGATAGACATCCATTTTGTCTCTGGGGGGCATCGTCAGCTATGCTTTGAGTAACATAGCTGTTGAAATCCGTGCTCGAAAATAAAAAGTTAGTAGGAGTACTGTGGGCTAAATGGGCTATGGCCGCAGTTACGATATCCCCCCCCCATGTGTCTTCAATTGTCATTGCAAGGCCAATGGATACGCACAAGTCTCTGGCTTGTCTGGCTTTTGTTAAACCACCAAATTTGCTAATTTTGATATTTACGACATCCATGGCTCTATCGTTATATCCTCTCAAAATTTGACTTATCCCATCAATGTTTTCGTCTAATATAAAGGGCAGGGAGGTGCGTTGTCGAATGTTGAGGCATTCTTCGTAAGACAGGCAGGGTTGTTCAATATACACATTTAATTCTCTTACGGAAGCAACAACTTTGGCCGCGTCATGCATAAGCCAACCCGTATTGGCATCGGCTACCAGTGTGTCACCCTTCTCCATAATTTTAGCTACAGCATGTATTCGTTCTATATCGGTTTGATAATCTCCCCCAACTTTCAATTGAAATTTAGTGTAGCCTTCATTTTTATATTTCTCAACCTTTTTAACCATTGCCTCGGGTGATTCTTGGGAGATAGCTCTGTAAAGTTTAAAATTGCTTCCATATTTACCTCCTAATAAAATGGCTACAGGCAGCCCGGCTTTTTGGCCGAGGATATCCCAGCAGGCAACATCAAGGGCCGACTTTACATAGGGGTGGCCCTTGAGGTTAATATCCATGTGTCTGTTTAATACTTCGAGGGCAGTGGGATCCATGCCTATTAATAGAGGTGATAATTCGGCCAACCCTGCCCTTGCCCCCCTGGCGAATGATGGCAAATAGACTGGTCCAAGAGGGCATATTTCACCTACACCAGTGTATCCCTCATCTGTTTCGACTATTACGACAGTGGAGTCAAATACATCTACACTTTTGCCCCCCGACCAATTGTAATTTCCTTCGTGTAAAGGCAAATCAACCTGATAAGTTGTAATATTTGTGATTTTCATTTTCTACTTCTTTATTTGAGCCAGAGGCGTTTCATACAGAAAGTTACAAATAATTACCCAATAATATGCGTGTCTCTTAAAAAAAAAAGCCCCCTTACAAAAAGTAAGAGGGCTTTAAATGATCTTTAAATGGATCGTTTGGATTGATTCTTCAACTGATTTGGATTGTGCCAAGCTGAAAGCCGACCCAAATCCAAAGGATTTTCAGTCATTCGACTTTGTCGATGAGACCGTTTCAAACGATTCAATATCCGATGCTTCAATTTCATTGGAATATGTCTCCGGAAATTCTGATTTCAAATAGCAACTTCATATTCAATATACCGATATATAATCAATATAGATTTGCAAAGATGCGTGGGCGATGAGGGAGTCGAACCCCCGACTTCCTCCTTGTAAGGAAGCCACTCTGACCTGATTTTTCATCGAGAAACACCCATTTTGCTAAAGTGTATCCTCCAAAAGCGTATCCCCTTTGGCACTTTAGCAGGGATTATATCCCTTTAAACGCTTTGAGAATTTACCCCAGCTAATAAGTTCCCACCAAGCCTTGTGAGTAAGTCATTAGAAATAGTTTTACTCATCCGTGATTCTATGATTAAGGCTTGGGAAGTCCAATCCCAACCGCCTTACGGAAATGCGTATCACATGCCCACCAGTAATAAAGAGTGTGAAACTAAACAGTGCATTTATTATCATTGTTATCATTATTTATCTCAATTCAATACATCAAATAAATAACTGTACTTCACCACGAAAGATTTGGTGCTCGACTCGATTGGGATACCATCAT
>JABGZQ010000089.1 GCA_018674655.1 Fidelibacterota bacterium
AACAGTTTCATATCTACCACCAACATTATAACCAATAAATCCAAGGGCTCCGCCATATTGGATGTAAGCTGCATGCACAGCTTCATTATAAACGAACTCATTACTAAATGTTCTATCAGCAATGTATTGATTAGATGTTTGGTCAAAGACTTCAGATACTTGAATATCACCACGATCAGTCGCTTTGCTGGCTAGCCCAACTTCTAGCTTACTATTATCATTAAAAGGATGACTATAGTCCAACTTAAAATCAAAGCTATTACTTGTTCCGTCTTGCCCATTTTTTGCTTTATCCAAATCTACAAAATCTACACCACCATCATCTGTATTGTAATATTCATTTAGACCATCATTAAGACCATCAGAAAATCGAATATATGATGTGAGTTTTTGCTTCGGGTTCGTGAATTTCTTATCATAATTCATATTGATATCATATCCATTTCGATCGCCGTCACCCGTTGAAGTGCGATAATATTTTTTTTCTCCCGGCTCAGTGTCTACTGTATAAGTATCACTATCATTATATCGATTTCCATTACTTATGGTTGTTGATATAGCCAATGACTGTGTTGGATCAATAAAATATTCAAAACCTGTCTTCACAAATAAATTGGGACCTCCTGATTCTGAATCAGTTGTTTGATTTAGTTCATTCCTAAATGCGGGGAAATCCATCCACCTATAACTGTCTCCATCTGAGATCCTCTTTCGATCGTTCATACCTAGGTTAATAAATGAATTAAAGGTGATGGTGCGATAATTCACTTGTCCAGATAGATTGGTTCCCCCTTGCGAATCACCACCTGTATTTACATTGCCATTTAAGCCGGCGAATTTATTCTCTTTCAGCACGATATTGATGATACCAGCCATCCCTTCTGGATCATACTTGACACCGGGATTGGTCATTACCTCAATATCCGCAATATTTGCAGCTGGGACACTTTGAAGTAATGATTTTATATCACCGCCTGCAATACTTGATGGTTTTCCATCGATCATAAGGTTCACCTTTGAACTACCTCTTAGACTGATATTATCATCTGGGTCAACTTCAACACCCGGGACCTGCCGTAAGGCATCAATAGCATTGCCACCGGTTGCCAGTGAATTTTTTTCTACATTGAAAACTCGTTTTTCAGCCGTTTGGACAAATAAAGGACGCTCTCCTTCAACTTCAATACCAGCCATCTGTAAAGTTGTTTGAATTAAAGAAATTGTTTCAAGATTATATTCTGTCTGATTTTCCCCAAATGGCATAAATGTGTAGGGTCCAAGTTCGACCTTTTTATAGCCAATATATTCAATAAGAACTTTATGACGACCTAGTGCAATTTCTTTAATATGGAATTCACCATCTTCATTAGTGATCCCGCCAGTCATTATAGTATTACTACGATTATTAATAATTGCGACTGAAGCGTATGCAATAGGAGTATTTGAAGCAGAATCCACAACTGTACCATACACTACGCCAATCTTGGGAACTTTTGTTGGATCCATTTGCCTTTGGGACATACCGCCGCGCCTTCCGCCGTGCTGGGCGAAGCCAACGCTGGTAAACATTAAAAATGTAAGTAAAAGTAATTTTCGCATTCTATTCCTTTTGAAAAATCTCTTCAGTATAAATCTTTATTCAACCATTTGGTTGAATATTAGACCATAATTTTAGAAAATGGTTAAAATTGTTTTTTTCTGTCTGAATTAGCTAAATAATATAATACAAATTAACTATCTGTACAATTAATATTTATTGTTCTTCGATATATTATTATTGTTTATCAAAAATTAATATCTATTCTATCTTGAATTTTGGAGGATACTGTTTATGCCAATCGGTGGTTTCCTGGTAAGCTTTCGCCATCGCCAAGACATTCCCATCTTCGTAGAGATCACCGATGAAACTGATACTGGTAGGGCGACCTTTGTCATTAAATCCATTGGGGACTACCACACAGGGATGACCTGTCAGATTCGTTCTTAGCAAGTTGTCGCCATAGAACGATGGTATCAAATACACATCTATTGTCTCCATGAGTATCGCCATTTTTTGATTCAGCAAGGTTCGAGCGCGATTAGCATTAATGTACTCAACCGCTGGAATGAACCGTGCTTCTCGGAATACATTGGGCCATGCGTTTTGTACTTGTCTTACCATTTTATCATCTTTATTAGTTCGAGTTAATTCATCAAAAGCTGCAGCTGCTTCTGCCTGAAGAACAAAAGAAAGTGATTGTGTTGGAAAATCTGGCAATTCAATAGGAATAAGATTTAGTCCCATAGATTGGAGTACCTCTAAAGACGCTTTATCATTATTAGATACTGCTGAATCCAGAAAGGCCGATTCCACGTATCCAATTCTCAAATTTTTTAAACCCCGCTTTGATGGATAAATAAAAGGAACATCGCGCACTGTTCGATCAATTTCATCTGAACCGCGGATCGTTTCAAATACAATAGCAGCCCCCTCCACACTTCGAGTCATTGGCCCAAGCTTATCCATAGTCCAACTTAAGGCCATGGCCCCCGCACGACTTACCGTACCAAAGGATGGTCGAAATCCGGTTACACCATTGCGAGTGGCAGGAGACACAATAGACCCCCAAGTTTCGGAACCAATTGCAAAGCCAACCAAGCCGGCAGATGTTGCAGAGCCGGGACCTGCTGATGAGCCACTGGATCCTTGCTCTATATCCCAAGGGTTCCTTGTTTTGCCGCCAAACCAAACGTCTCCCCAGGCCAAAGCGCCCAACGTTAATTTGGCTACAAGTACTGCACCAGCTTCTTCTAATTTTCTCACAACAGTCCCCTTTTTCTGAATCATCTGATCTTTATAAGGAGTTGCGCCCCAGGTTGTTTTATAATCTGGTACAGATAGGAGGTCCTTGGCACCCCATGGTATACCGTGGAGTAGCCCTTTGTATTGTCCACGAGCTATTTCCATATCCGCTTTTCTAGCCTGCTGGATGGCCAGTTCTTCCGTTATGGTCACTACGCATTGAAGTTGATCTTTATATCGTTTAAGGCGATCTATATACATTCTTGTCAATGCTTCGGAGGTCACTTGCTGAGTACGGATTAAATGGGCCAATTCTGGAACCGTCATAAATGCACACGCTTCCAGATTATCTGGAAGAAAAACTTTCACATCATTAAATTTGAATTGATCTCGACCTCGAGGTGGATTCATCCCAGCAGGTAAAGGATCATATAATAGAGGGAAAGGTGTATGGTTAGGTAAAGCGACTTCGCGTAGAGACTGGTACTGTTCTACCCTCTGATTCACTGTGGGCAATAACGAATCTCTTTCCGAAACTGACATAGTAAGCCCCGCCAATTTTTCTGCAGAAGCTACATCACTTCTCGAAATATCTTTAGTCTCGCATCCAACTAATAATACAGTTATTAACCAAAGAATATTTTTCATGGATTTGAATCTCTCATATTCACTCTAATAATATGTGCAAAATTACAAAGGCACTGATCCCGTTGCATCTGTTTTCCATTCACATTTACCTTCCACCTAACATGAGGCAGGAAAATTGCAAGATCAATTGATTCAAACACTCACAGATCTGGTACGGATCAACTCGGTAAATCCCGATTTGTCCAATGATGGCCAGGGCGAACGAGAGATAGCTGAATATGTCCAGGGCCATTTCCAGGGATTGGGTATACCATCGAATGTCCATACTGTAAAGGGTGACCGCTGTAACACCACCGCTTTTATCATCGGAGATGATCCCAATAGAATTTTGCTCATGAATGGTCACCTGGATACAGTGGGAATCGAGGGGATGAATAAGCCTTTCACCATTCGAAAAGATGGGGATAAACTCTATGGTCGGGGTACTTATGACATGCTGGCGGGCTGTGCGATCCAAATGGGATTGGCGACTTACTTTTCTAAAAACCCCTGCCCCATTTCATTGGCATTCACATTTGTGGCAGACGAAGAAAATCTCAGTATTGGTATGGAACATTTGGTCAGTCATTTTCTTCCCACCCTTCCCACAAAACCCTTCCTTGGAATTTTCATGGAGCCCACGGAAGAAGCCATCGGTATCAGTCATAAAGGCTACACTTGGTTTGAATTAACAATCAAAGGATTGGCGGCTCATGGAAGCCGGCCAGAAGAAGGGATCAATGCGATCTTCCCTCTTTCATCCGGCCTAAAAGAATTGGAAACGATCAATGCAGAACTGGCGAAGGAGAAAGCACATCCATACCTGGGAAATGCCACTCTCCACCCAGGAATGATATCAGGCGGTACGGCCCAAAGCGTTATTGCTGCTGAAGCAAAGTTGAACTGGGAACGACGCACCTTACCGGATGAATCCCAAGAAAAAATAGATCAGGAATTGAAACGGGTTATCACCGCAGTTGAAAATGCACCCGGGAATCATAAAGTGATAGGGAAACAGGTTTACCAACGCCCGCCCAATGAAGTAGATGATGAACCACTCATCCAAAAATTGCGAGAAGTGGCGGGAGGACAAGACTATAATGGAATGTCTTACTGGGCCGATTCAGCATTAGCTACGGGTGCCGGAATCCCTTCCATTCTTTTTGGGCCAGCGGGTCATGGGGCTCATGCAAAGGATGAATGGGTAAGTGAATCGAGCCTGTTGAATTGTTATCAGGCCATGAAGTCATTCATCATTGGGTTCAATTCATAAATGACCAAATTAAAACGCGATCTAGGTAAACTATCTGGCTATGCCACTATTATTGGCATTTTAGTCGGTGCAGGCATTTTCCGTGTCACGGGTGAAGCTGGCGCCGTAGCAGGATCGGCTGTCCCGTGGGCTTATTTATTGTTTGCCCCAATTGTGTTATGTACTGCAATGGCTTATAGCGTCTTCATTTCCACACCATTGGGCATGCGTCCGGGTGGTGCTTATATCCATATTTCCAGAACTTTCGGAAATTATTATTTCGGTTTTATTGCAATGTGGATGAAGTTTTTTGCATTTTTTGGTGCCATTTCATTTATGGCAATCAGTCTCGGGGATTATATGACATTTTTCATCCCCGATTCAGACCCCCGCATGTGGGCTTCTATAACAATGATATTTTTTTATGGTGTTAATTTGCTCGGCATTAGACATTATGGCCATATCCAAACCGTTTTATTGTTCGTTTTAATATTCAGTATTCTCGTTCTGGTAATTCCAGGATTGTTTGCCGTTGATTTATCCTTTTACAATCCGATTCTTCCCAAAGGATTCAGTGGATTGTTATCCGCCATGCCTATGCTTTTCTTCAGTTATGCCGGATTCGAAACCTTAGCGCAAGCGGCAGGGGAAACCAAAGACCCGACTGGGACGCTTCCAATGATTTTTGTGAAGGGCGTAATGGCTGCCGTATTGATCTTCTTTTTCATGTCATTTGTTGCTTTTGGCGTTTTACCGGCAGAAACATTGGCTCAATCACAATCTGCCATGGCTGACGTCGCTGATGTTTATTTGCCACCTTGGGGATCGAGTGTTGTGGCTATGGGTGCCATGTGTGCTTTCCTGACAAGCATCAATGGCGCTATTCTAGTACCATCCCGCATATTATTTGTTTTTAGTGAGGATCGCCTTTTGCCTCCTTTTTTTGCGGCGGTACATCCCAAATGGCGAACACCTCACGTAAGTCTCATTATTAGCGGTATTATTTGCACTGGCCTTGTTTGGAGTAAATCAGCATATTTTCTCCTAAGCATTGGCTTATTTGGTATATTTATCATTTATATAATGCAGGGTTTGGCATTGGTTTTTCTTCCCACAATAAATAAACCATTATATGATTCAGCAAAATTTAAACCGCCGGTTTGGGTCCTTTATATTCTGGGTAGTGTTATTGTTATTTCCATGAGTTTCTTTTTATTTCAAATTATTGCCGATGTAATTCTGTGGGCCTTAGTTGGCGTATTCATTGGAACTATTGTTTATTTATTAGGGAAAAAAAGTGGGGAAAAAGAAGGGTTTGACTATACGGCACGAATGAAACAAGATTATCTGTTTGTAGAGGAATAAATGACATACATAAAAACGATAGACATCGACAATGCAGAAGGCATTGTAAAGCAAGAATATGAAAAAGGAATTCGTCGATCGGGCCGTGTCTTTAACATATTGAAAATTATGAGTCGCAGCCCAGCCGCCTTAAAGGATTCTATGCGCTTATATTTAACAATTATGTACGGGCCATCAGAGCTATCACGCGCGCAGAGAGAAATGATTGCTACAGTTGTTTCTCGGGTCAATCATTGCCATTACTGAACGGAAGCCCATGGGGACGACTTCCGGGATGAGGTCCAAGATGAAGAATTGGCAGAGCATATTAAACATGATTGGCGAAAAGCGAATTTGTCCGATGAAAATAAGGCCCTCTGCGGATGGGCGGAGAAACTCACAATGACGCCCGGGAAAATGTCTGAAAATGACGTAAAAGGATTGGGAGCATCCGGCTTTTCTCAAAGAGCCATTAGTGATGCGGCACAAGTGGTGGGTTATTTTAATTATATCAACCGAATTGCAGAGGGACTCGGTGTAGACTTGGAACCGGATATGAAAAAATGATGTGGCATCCATCACAGCATCATATCAATAAAAGTCCGTAAATTTAACCAAATTTTCTAACGGGGGAATTCACATGAAAAAACTACTCATCCTTTTTGGAACACTTACTTTATCCTTCGGTCTACTTTATTGCGAAAAAGAGACATCCGTTGAAGACGAACTTATAGGCACCTGGTATATGCCCCAGACATTGAACCGCCATACCGCCGGTAAATCCGTTGATGATGTTGCAGGTCACAGTTTAAATGCCTGGAATTATTCCATGGTCGTTACGACCAATTCTAACCAGGAACTGATCGATCGCATGGCGGACGGTGAAGGTGCTATCAATGTCACAGGTGTGGTAGAAGATGAGATCAAATTTATGTATGGGTGGTTTGATAAAAATTCAGGAGAAGCCGGCGTATCTATCACAAATTATAATTGGAATGACTTTCAAGAATATTCTAATAAACCAATGATTTCAGGATACATGGATAATTTTTCTCACCAATACCAGGATTCGGTCAACGTTTGGTATAATGACAGTACGGGCACCAACGACACCATGACAGGATGGTGGTCTTCAGATTTCATCGGCGTATACTTTAATGACGGAAATTATATTGAGGTCAATGATGAAATTGATTTCACTTTTGATGGTAAAAAATTGGATATTCCAAATCAAACATTTACCGTGAATGACAGTGTTTCGCTTTCCTTGGGCGGCACATTAACCCATGCCACCATTAATATCCCTGCCAATACACCTACAGAGATTTTTAGTCATAGGGATGACACATCATGGGATTACGGCTCATGGAGCATACATATTGAAGAGGATGGCCGCTGGGTTGAAGTGTACATCTGGGAGGACCCCTACGACTCTTCCGGATGGACACACACCTATACCGATTCAACGATAGCTGAATGGGAGTTGGATGGTGATACTTTATTGGTCACCTACCGCTATGATGATATTTGGGTTAACGCTGGTGATGGCCCTGGGATTGGACAAGGCACATGGCTTTATCAAGTTGCTTATACCTACGAACTAAATGATAGCGAATTGAAATTGACCAATGAATTTGATATGTGTCAGGGAGAAACCTATTGTAAGGAATGGTTGGAATGGGAATATGGATTGGATCCTGGGAGTTTAGAAGAATTCAAAATGGTATGGGCCCTTGAGTTCACTAAAACACCATCTGCAAGATCAAGAGAGTTTCGGGGACCATTCCGGACGGTTATCGGGCGGTTTCCGCCGTATAGTTTAATGAAGTAGATTTGTAGGGGCGCATCCACGCCTATCGGTCGGCGGGTAAACATGTTTGCCCCCTACAATCGTTTTATTTTTACATTGTGGTTACTTATAAACCACACCGCCCTTCATTACAAAATTCACATCACTCATGATGGATATACCTTTTAAGGGATCTCCCGGAACAGCCACAATATCCGCCTGCATACCCTTTTTGATCTGCCCAATATTATCCGCACCTAACACTTCAGCGGCCACTCCGGTGGCGGAATTAATCACATCAATGGGTTTCATCCCCGCTTCAACCATAAAGCGGAATTCATCCGCATTATCCCCATGGGGCGACACACCGGAGTCCGTGCCAAAAGCAATTTTAACGCCCATTTTATATGCCATTCCTACTGTTTCCTTAATCATGGGACCAATAGCCAAAGCCTTCGGTCGAATAATTTCCGGGAAATAACCGGGCTTTTTGGCCTTTTCCAAAACAAATACACCGGCACTAATGGTTGGCACATAGTAGGTGCCGTGCTTGACCATGAGGCGGGCGGTTTCCTTATCCATGAGTGTGCCATGTTCAATGGAGCGTACTCCGGCGCGGATGGCACGCTGCATCCCTTCTACGCCATGGGCATGGGCCGCCACGAACATTTCGTATTCAGCCGCTGATTTAACAACTTCACGAATCTCTTCTTCCGTAAACTGGGGATTCTGTCCATTCTTGGCTACGCTCAACACCCCTCCAGTGGCGGTGATCTTCACCAAATCGGAACCATCTTTATAGCGTTGCCGGACCGCTTTTCGCGCATCATCAGTACCATTGACCACTCCTTCCAGTGGACCCGGATCACCCTGAAGTTTACGATTCAATCCACTGGTGGGATCCGCGTGGCCGCCGGTTGTGCCTAAAGCCTTTCCAGCCGCATAGATTCTCGGTCCTTTGATATAGCCTGCCTTGATGGCATTCCGCGTTGAAAGCATCACTTCACCCCCTAAATCCCGAACAGTGGTGAATCCCGCCATAAGTGTTTTTTCAACCCAAGGAACGGCACGGTAGGCCACATCTTCAATATTCATATAGAAATCTTCGCCGTAAGCCTTGGGGTTCATTTCCCCTGAAAGGTGGACGTGCAAATCGATCCAGCCGGGCATGACGGTGGCGTCTTTGAGATCAATAACCTGATCCTCTTCACCGCCTTTTGCATAGCCGTTTTTCACATCCACGATCTTTCCATTTTCAATGATGATGGATCGTTTGGTGTGCACCTTTTTGGATGAGCCATCCAGCAAAGATCCGGCATGGATAATGGTTTGTTGGGCCCATAAACTGCCTAAACAGAATAGACCGGTTATGATATATTTTTTTAAGAAATTCATTGAATAACCTCCTCATGAATTAAAATTATTGGGTGGAACTTTAGTGTATAGCAATCTTATCAACAAGAAGAAAGATATGATAATTTTATTGACATTAGAATCATACATAACGTAAAATTATCAATCGCAATGAATATTTAGACGCGAATAGAATAAATTAGATAAAAAATCCATTGTTTGTAAGTGACTGACTAAGGTATGAGTTATTACTTTATCGGAATTAAAAATAATAGGAATAATGCTAAAAATTGGAATTATAATTATAACGCTGTTTATGAGTGCATATTCTAAAGAATCCCCCACCCTTTCTTATGGTGCTTTTGTTCAGGGCAATCAAACTACATTTAAAATACACGCACCCCGATCAACAGAAGTCAATCTGGTTATTTTTGAAAAGCCGGATGATGAAACGGGCCATGAGCATCTCATGGTTAAGAATCAATCAGGAGATTGGACATTATTCTTACCAGATTTAGGTATTGGTACTCTCTACGGATACCGACTTTCTGGACCGGTCAATGATTCAACCTTAATTATTGCTGATCCCTATTCCAAAGCAGCAGTTACCCAAAATTCCTATCGACATATAGCAAAATCACTGATTATTGATGATGCCTACGATTGGGAAGGCGATCAGTGGCAATCAACTGCCCCGCAAGATCTGATGATCTATGAAATGCACATTCGGGATATGACAGCCCACAGGAGTTCCAATTCGTATCAAAAAGGGACTTACCTGGGTTTGACAGAAAAAGATCAAAGAGGCGGAATTAACCACCTGAAAGAAATGGGCGTGAATGCCGTCCAAATCCTTCCTCTCCAGGATTTTGCCAATGTTGAAGTTCCCTACAAGGATAAAACACTGTCCATCAATAACAATTGGAATCCCTATGCCGTTAATCATTGGGGCTACATGACATCATTCTTTTTTGCGCCCGAATCCTATTACGCATCGGATGGCACAAATAATCCTTTGGCTTGGAATGGTACTGATGGGCGAGCCGTTCAAGAAATGAAAGATATGGTCAAAGCGCTGCACAATGAAAATATTTCTGTAATTATGGATGTGGTTTATAACCATGTGTCACAATACGATAATAATCCGCTGAAATTTATTGATCGGGATCTCTATTTCCGATTTGATGAAAAGGGAAATTGGAGTACCAAAAGCGGTTGCGGGAATGATTGCAAGACTGAAAGTCCAGCCATGCGAAACCTCATCCTGGAAAGTCTAAAATACTGGATGACGGAATACCACGTGGATGGGTTTCGATTCGACCTGGGACAATTGATCGATGCTAATACGCGGGATTTAATTATTTCTGAACTGCGCACGATTAATCCAAATGTAATTATTTTGGCGGAACCTTGGGGCGGTGGATACAATCCACACGGATTTTCAGATCAGGGCTGGGCGTCATTCAATGATCAGTTCCGAGATGGTTTAAAAGGCAGCGTATTTGATATAAAAGACAAAGGTTTCCTATTTGGAAAATTTAGAAAAAATCAGGATCAGGATTTTCTCAGGCGGTTGGTCATGGGTTCTGTAAGGCAATTTGGCGGCCAATATGTTTCTTCTTCCCACAGTGTAAATTATCTTGAATCTCACGATGACCTCACTTTTGGCGATCGACTCCGCATTACGGGTGGATTCAATGAAAAACACGAGATCATCAACGACCCTATATCCCATGCTAAAGTTGATGGTGATTTATTGGCCATGAACAAATTAGGTGCTCTTTATTTATTTACCAGTCAGGGGATTGTATTTATACATCAGGGGCAGGAGTGGGCCCGTAGCAAAGTTATTGCCAATACCGATGCTCCCGATGAATTCGAGGGACAAATTGACCATAATTCATACGAAAAGGACAATGAAACCAATTGGTTAAACTGGAATGAAAAGGGCCTCAATTCAAATTTGGTAGATTATTATAAAGGACTTATTCAACTCCGGAAAAAATATCCATCATTGCGTAAAAGTAACCCGAAAGATTTTAAATTTTTCGATTTGGGAAAACAAATAGCTGTGGGATATATCGTAAAAGAGAAAATGGCCATAATTATGAATGGTAGTAAAACGGATAATGTTTCAACCACACTACCGATAGGAAATTGGCGGATGATAGTAGACGGGGATTCAGTTCAATTAGATAGTCATAAAATTATGAGTGGGGAAATCAACATTGCGCCAATAAGCGGAATAGTTTTAGTTCGAAATTAATTAATTCCCATAATGGCCAGAGGATCGTTCTTCCCAATCTTCAATCTTATATTTTGGATCCAATTCAGCCAAACTTTTGGCTTTTGTGTCCAACAATAATTTTTTCCATTTCAGTTTAATGACCTCTGGACGGAAGTCATCCAAAGCTGTTCGGGCATGCTCTGCCATGGCTCTTCTATCATCAGCATGGGTATCCCAAAAGTTATTTGTAGCTACCAGAAAATTGTCCACATCTTTATCAAAATCCTGGTCGACTTCATACACAAACACTGAATCTTGAACGTTTGCTGTAATTTCGCTGGGACCATCAATGTTTTGGACAATAGCCGGTACCCTGCGGTCCAGTGTTTCACACATAGTATAACCGAATGGTTCATAAATACCAGTGATTGAATTCGCGCCAACACTATTCCAATAAAATCGGGCTGTTTCTTTGTTTGAACTAAATGGAATAATGACCAATTTCTTTGGATGCTTCCTGCCTAAATCTTCCCAAAAAGGATTGCCCTGTTCACCACGGTAATCCACACCCATGTTAAATACGCGCACATCTTTTCGATCTGATTTTTCAACAGCAAAAATTGGCAAGTCAGGCCTTTTTCTGGGAACGTGTCGACCGATATAACCAATATCATCAATGCTATAGTCCGGCCGCCAAGATTCATCATCTAACTTGGGAGTATAACTATTATATATTACAACCGGACTGGCACCATACTTGTCATACCCGAAGGAGGTATAATATTTTTTTTCTGCTTCTGAGATAAGGACAACCACATCAGAATATTGAAAGGTGATTTCCTGCTCAAAATAATTGCTCGTTATCGGCCCGCCCAGATTGGTAATGTGTTCCATCCGAATGAGTGAATGACAAACAGAAATCATTAATTTATCTGGATAAGTTTTTTTAATCGTTCGCGTAGTCTCGAAAGCCACCCAAAGATTGTTGATACATGCGTCTAAATCTGCAAAAACATTTTTAACATCATCTGGTCCATGAATGATTCTAATCCCAGGATATCGCTCGGCAAAATCCGAGGGCGGCTCGTCCAATTGGGCGAGAAATATTGGTATTATTTCAACATCCTCATCATCCTGAAACATATCCAGAAAATTTAGAATCCATGTAGCAACCCCGCCATAAACGATCGGGGGAATTTCGTTTGTTAGTAATCCAATTTTCATTTTTTTCCTTTAACGTAATTATTATTTTAATAATGTGATTTTTTGCAAATGTTCATTTGTGCCTGTTTTCAGACGTAAAAAGTAAACACCACTGGGTTGATTTAATCCATTCCATTTTATTCGATATTCACCAGAATTCATTTTTTCATTCACCAATGATTCCACCAATCGGCCGGTAATATCATAAATATTTAATTCAACTGGATTATCACTTGATTGTCCTAAAGAGAAGTGAATGGTCGTTGTGGGATTGAATGGGTTGGGATAATTGGGCATAAGTTTAATTTGCCCCGGAATTAACATTTCATCTTTTGTGGATAAGTACGTTACATGCTTTTTCGGATAAATCACCGCAAAATCAGTCAATAAAATGAAAGTTCCCGGAGGGACGCTAATTTTTACATTTTGCAAATCAAAGGAGATTGTGTCCCCAAGAAATACGTGATACCATGGCCCTTTATGAGGCAATTCAATAGAAATTTCTTTTGGCACTACATCAAAATTTCCAGTAACAAATGCGTTTTTTCCATTATAATCATATTGGATTTTTTTCACTGATGCATTCAGCCACGTTTTTAAATTGGAATTCTGATGGTAGAAAATGGGATGTGTTTTTCGAAGTCTAATCAAATAGGACCATGTATCAAATAAATTTTTGCGTTGAATATCTTGGAGATAATCCCATTTGATGGGTTTTTCACCAAGGCGTCCCCCATCATTGATGGAAATATCATAGCCCAGTTCTCCAAACTGCCAGATCATTTTAGGCCCGGGGATTAAGAAAAATAGTGCGCCTGCGGTCTTCATTCTTTCCAGTGCGACATGGATTTCCTTCACATCATGATTGCCGACCTTATTCCCATAGGATTTAGCCTTAACCATAATCCGCTCTTCGTCATGGCTTTCCATATAGGTTACCATATTGGGTTTAGACCATCCGCGGTTTTTAAAGTATGTCCAGGATAATTTGGAGTTGTCACCTCCGTTATATCCCATAACTGCTTCACCATAATTATGGTTTGCATTGGCCCACATGAGCATTCCGTATTCAGCCAATTCTTTTTCTTCTTTTTCCACTGCTAAATGTTCCAAGATGACAATACCACTCGAGTTCACGGACCAAACTTGATCTGCCATTCTTTTAAGTAACCTAACCCGATCGGCATCATAATTACTGCCCCATGAATCATCAAGACCTTTATGATTATTTCCAATCCCTTTGGTAAAATCAAACCGAAATCCGTCTATTTTAAATTCGGTCATCCAATAACTGATCATACGATCCATTACATCCTGGGTGGCATTGCTCTCATGGTTCCAGTCAAATCCCCAGTGAGCATCCTTGTTCGCAAAATTATGTTCTCGATTAAACCATGGATTTTGATCTGTGGGTTTGCCAAATCCAACATCATTATACAAGCGAAGAAAGGGCGATTGTCCGTATGAATGATTGATAACTATATCCATAATAACCACAATTCCCCGAGCATGTGCTGAATCAACGAATACCTTCAGATCATTTTTTGGGCCGTAATATTTATCCGGCGCAAACAAAAAGGATGGGTTATAACCCCAACTGCTGTTCCCTTCAAATTCATTGATAGGCATGAGTTCAATGGCATTGATCCCAAGTCGCTCAAAATAATCCAAAGAATCGGTCAGCGTTTTATAATCATGTGAGGAAATAAAATCCCGGATCAATGTTTCGTAAATAATCAATTCTTCCTTTTTGGGCGCCACAAATCCTGTTGTTTCCCAATCATAAGCTGTTTGCCCGGGCTGGAGTACAGACACCGAATATTGGGTCTTATCCTTTGGATAGGCTTTCAAATTTGAATATACACTTTCGGCGATATGGTGATCATTCCAAGGATCTAAGATTTTATCCGAGTATGGATCGGCGATCCTTAATCTACCATCCACAAAATACTGGTAGGCATATTCCTTTCCCGATTCCAATCCGTTGATGTTGAGCCACCACCGCGTACTATCTGAATCAACCACATGACGATTCATAAAGTAATCGGTATCCACCTGCCAATCGTTGAAATCACCGATAACATATACATTATTTTTATGGGGTGCGAATAAGGAAAGCGTTACCGATGTGCCGTCAGAATTATAATTCACACCATCAATAATGCCGGCCGGCGCGGCTTCATCCGTCACCGCCGGATTATAGACCAGATTAAAAGTGGCCGTATCGGACCTTCCCAAGGCATCTAAGGCGATGACAGAAATTGTTTTCTTTCCATGGTTAGTTAATGCCACGGAATATTGAATTGTATCATTGGTGGATGTGGCTACTTCGCTCCCATCTATCAAAATTTTCATAGCTGTTAGTGTACTTCCGATGGAATTCCCGATCGCTGTCACCTGGACCGTCGTATCCACCGATGTCATAAAAGGATTGAGTCTGGATACAATGGGCTCAAGAATAACCACCTGAGTTCCGCTTTCATACAATTCAACAAAAATATCAGCTCCACCTTTGGCCTTCCCTTCCTTTTGAGAATCACCACTGCGAAAAACAAAAGCAAGCTTTAATATTTTTTCTGATGAGGGTACGCTATAATAAGACTGAATATTATCAATCTTTAATTCATATTGATCTGTGGCAATTCTTGTGAGTTTTGTATCAGAAGTATTTTGACCCCAATTAGTCTTTACATATTTCCAATCAGATGGGCGCACACTTTTATCTGTTATCACTCCTGTATGCGCATAAACGTCGCCGTTATACCCTTCTAATCCACCCGTCCCTCGATCTGCATAAAAAGTGATTGTTATGGGTTGATCTACTTTTGGAAAAGACGGTGACCATTCAACAACATATTTACTTTGGCCGATTATAAGTTCAAGGGTAAACAGCCAAACCAGCCATTTTAACCCAATGAATCTCGTCCGATTATTTTTGGATAGCATCGGTAGATAAATGCTTATACCAGGTAAAATAAAGAGAAATAGATAGCACCAAAAAAACGACACCTAACACCAAAACATTGGTCCAAGCTTTAAACATGATACTCATCATTAATAAGAAAAATGAAACTTGCCAGGGAACGGCCAATACAGTTGAAAAAATATCCCGTCGATTTTCTTTATCTACCGCCTGAATTTCTGCTGGGTTCAGTTGTGATTTGAATCGACCCCAAGACCCAAATGGCCGGGTTTTATTATAAAATGATTGAAGGGTACTTTCATCCGTGGGTTTTGTAAACATTGTTCCTATAATCGTACCGATAAGCGAAACAGTCGTGGATAAACCAAACATAGTATACTCAGTTACACCCGCTGGCGCTATCGCCTTAAATGCAATTGCAGAAATCATGCCCGATAAAGTGCCAATAGCAAATCCCCAGCCATTCATTCGCGACCAATACCATCTTAATAACATGGGTAAGAGGAGTCCAGATCCAATGCTCATGGTAATCCATCCCCAGATATCATTAATATTTTTAAAAACAAACATAAGCCCTAACCCAGCTAAAACAATAAATATAGAAGCCATATAACTATGGGCCATAAGTTTCTTTTTGCTCGCTTGCGGGTTAATATATAATTGATATATATCTTTTACCCAATAGGCGGCACCTGCATTAACCGTCGAGTCAAATGTGGACATTCCGGCAGCCATTAATCCGGCAATGAGAAATCCTTTAATACCAATTGGTAGCGTTTCAACAACGGCGGGAAGTACTAATTCCGGATCAACAATTTTTGTTCCTAAAGAAACACCAATGATCGCAATGGATCCAATAAATACCCAACGAAAAGAAAGTAAAAATACCCAAAATGCACTTAGAAGTCCAGCTTCCCTGTCATCCTTCGCCGCAAAAAATCTCTGAAGCATATAATTCCCAGTACCGCCTGACCCCTCTAAAACAACTTTCATGAGATAAAACATGATCGCCACACCGAAAAGATTATAAATGGAATATTGGGAAGCACCATCAATATTTAGTTCTGAAGAAGGTATAATACTCGTCCATTCTTTTAAGGTAGTGGTATACCGTTGAAATCCGCCGTCAAATAATGGCAGGGATATAGTGAATTCTTCTGGAAGATTGATACTATAGGCCAATGAAGCCATATAGGCAATTGCACCAAATATCAGAATACCTTGAAAAACATCAGTCCAGACAACCCCATACAATCCGGAGGCAACCGTATAAACCATTGCAATAGAAATCAATAAAGTAGCTGCCCAAAATTCCGATGGTAGTCCAAGATAATTTCTTATGCCTAAAAACTGGTCCAAAAATTTTCCACCCCCAAGGGCAAAATAAGTAACCATGGCAACGGTCATAATGATTGATGAAATGGCCGCAACCAGTCTGGCAGCTTGGCCAGAGCGCCCTTCTCCAAATCGGAGTTTCATCCATTCAGCCAAAGTCATTGCACCAGAGCGTCTGTTCCACTTCCCCATATAGATCATGAGGAAAGCCATAATTAATGTTACTCCACCGCGAATCTCAATATAGAAACCCTTGGCGCCCATGGCATATATCAAGGCAGCAATAATCATGGTGCCACTTATATCTAAATTGGATGACATTCCAGAAGAAGCCAAGGCCCACCATGGCAAATCTCGTTCCCCTAAGAAATAGGAATCGATATTCTTCCCCGCCTTGCGCTGCATCATCAAACCGATAATGACTATGGTTGATAAATAAGTGAGAATGATGGCGTAATCTATAGTACTCATAAAATTCTTCTATTTTTTGGTTTCATAATAATTTTTAACATATTCATTTACCATTCTGTGTGCGGTAAAATCGACCCCTGTTTTAATGGCCTCCTTCATTATAGATACCCATTTTTCACGATTGTCATAATAGGCCGGAATTACCCTATTCTCTAAGGTTGAATATAAATGATCTGCATCTTTTTCATCGTTAGGATGTTCAGGATCCCCAATGGCCCAACCATTGATACCATCCCGGCAGCCTTCGGCCCACCATCCATCCAAAACCGATAGATTCGGGACACCATTTAATGTCGCTTTCATGCCACTGGTTCCACTGGCTTCATTGGGTCTGAGTGGTGTATTCAGCCAAATATCCACACCGGATGTAATCATTCGCCCCAACCACATATTATAGTTTTCGAGGAAGATGATTTTGATCTTTCCGAACATTTTGTTCGCCTTGGAAACTATTTGGCGGATAAGCTCTTTTCCTTCCGCATCATTGGGATGTGCTTTACCGGAATAGACCACTTGGATCTTTCCTTGGCCAATTTCTAGAAGGCGTTCCGTATCCTGGAATAAAAGCTGGGCGCGTTTATAAGTGGCTGCCCTTCGGGCAAACCCTATCGTAAGCGTATCCCGATCCAATGCTTTCTGGACTTGTGAATTGGCATAGCCCAATAAATATTTTTTCCGTGTCACATGGGTATCCCAAATTTCATCATTTGGAATCTCATCAACTTTTAATAACAATTTAGGGTTTTCTCGCCAGTCGGGAATATGCTGATCAAATAATTTTTTAAATGGACTCCCCATCCAATAGGAATGATGCACACCATTGGTGATGTGGCCTATATCGCTCCAGGGAAATTGATCCCGAGCCACTTGGCCGTGAAGATGGGAAACACCATTGGCTGAACGACTGAAGTATAATCCAAGTTCAGTCATATGCAGGCGCCCATTTTGAACGAGGGATGGCAATTCAAGGTTTTCTGGTATAAGACCATGAAGCAATTTTTTAACGCGGGATTCGGCAAAATGATCATGGCCTGCCGGGACCGGTGTGTGTGTGGTAAAATGGCAGCGCTTTTTCACATCTTCTACATTACCCTTGAATTTTTCCAGCAAATTCAAAACCAAGAATGAACAATGGCCTTCATTCATATGGTATGTTTCAATATTGTCATGGCCGAGATGTTCTAATAATTTTGTACCACCGAATCCAAGGATGGCTTCCTGGAGAATGCGGTGATCCTTATTTCCGGAATACAGGCGTAAACTAATATTCCTGTCGTCAGTAAAATTATCCTCAAAATCCGTATCTAAAAAATAAATAGGAAGAACTTTTCCGCCCTGACCCATGTAATCAAATTGATAAGCTTGGATCCACACATCCCTTTCTCTTAGGCGGAGAGTGAATTTTACGTCCAGTTTTTTCAGGAGCGGATAGGGATCAAACCGGGGATGTGTTTCTGTTTGTACTCCCTCATCATCAATACGCTGTTTGAAATATCCTTCCCGGTATAACAATGTTATAGCGCACATATCCAGACCAAAATCACCGGCAGCCTTTATATGATCTCCTGCTAAAACACCCAATCCGCCGCTATAAGTTGGTAAACTGGAGGAAATGCCAATTTCGGCACTGAAATAAGCTATTTTCATTATAAACTAAATTCTTCCGCTATTTTTAATTAATGATCTCATTTTTTCCACCATCTCCGGAAGCAAAAGATCTTCTGAATAACGCCATTCCCAATTGTTTCCCACAGTCCCTGGGATATTCATTCGGGATTCCGTCCCCAATCCTAAAATATCCTGCAATGGAGTGATGACCATCCTGGCTTCTGAATCCAAAGCCAATTTAATAAAATTCCAATGAATATTGGATCCGTCAGAATTGAAAAATGATAGGGCCCTATCCCTTTCTGCTTTTAATTCCAACTCCGATTGAACGGGATGCCCATTTGAATTCATACTGTTAAATCTTCCGATAATTGTATCATTATCATGCGTTCCTGTATAAACAACCATATTCTCTGAGACGGGACTCGGTTTTTCTTTTTCTTTAAATGTCATCTGAAGGATGATTATTCCAGGGATATTAAATTTTTCCATGATGGGAGCTGCGTTTATGCTTGCTTCTCCTAGATTTTCTGCAATAATAGGGCGATCACCAAGTGCAGTATTGACTGCCTGAAAAAATGGTTCTCCGGGCCCTTCGATCCACTGACCTCTCATACCGTTTGAATCATCCACATTTACTTCCCAATATTTGGCAAATCCATTGAAATGGTCAATCCGGATAATATTCACAAACTCGAATAAATATTTAAGTCGGGCAATCCACCATTCATAACCTGAATCTTTGTGTTGGGCCCAATTATAAATAGGATGGCCCCAGATCTGCCCTTCTTTAATAAAATCATCCGGAGGACAACCAGACTGAGCCATCATGCGTCCATCGCCGTCCAGTTTAAATAAATTACGATTGGACCATACATCGGCACTATTGTAAGAGATATAAATGGGTATATCTCCGATGATCCTAATTCCTTGTTTATTAGCATATTCTTTTAATCCTCGCCATTGCATGTAAAAGAAATATTGAAGGATTTTAATATTTTCTATTTTGCGATAATAATCTAAGCGAATTTGCGCCAATGTTTGTGCATCACGCATGGCAAATGCTTCAGACCAATCTGACCACTGTTTTCCATCTTCTAAAGAACGAAGGATAATAAATAAAGTATAATCATCGAACCAGTAATTATTGGCATTACAGAAGGATTGGTAGGACTTTATCTCATCTGAAGTCGCGTTTCTTTGAAATCGATCAGCAGCTTTTTGGAGAAGGGGGATTTTAAATAATTCAACAGCTTTATAATCAACTTTTTCCTTCGGAAAATTAGGGCATCGGTTCAATTCTTTTTTTTCAATGTATCCATCCTCACAGAGCAAATCCAGACTGATCAACAATGGATTGTTGCAAAAAGCCGAAATTGTGCTGTAGGGCGAATAACAATTGTCCGGCTGACCACTGGGTAGAATTTGCCACAACTTCTGTCCCATCTGTTCAAGTTGATCGATAAATTGAAAGGCTGATTGCCCCAAATCACCAATTCCGTGAGGGCCAGGTAATGAGGTTAAGTGCAGCAGCACACCGCTTTCTCTAGAAAAATTATTCATTATGTTAAAAGACGATATCCTTTTTTTGTTTGAATTAGAGGCAAATAATGGATAAATCCACGATTATCAGATAGGAAATCTAATTAGTAACTCAGTTCTGAGTAACTATAAAATAAAAAAGATATTTATAAAGAAAAAAGAAGATTTATTTTAATTGCGCTTTTTCGATCAATTGGTCCAGATCGAAGTTATCTTTCTTCATGATCTTTTCTACCACTTCACTCACATCTATTTTAAGCCGCTGCCCAGCTAGAGTAATATCTAGAATGGTATAATCCATGGCGATTTTTGTCAATGCTTCGTTAGAGGTCCAAATGGCGCGGTTGCCATTTTCTTTAGCGCTACCCATGATAGAAATTTGGTGATCCACAACTAAGACAATCTTTGGCCGCCAAATATCAGCAATTTTTTCTTCAGCAATATTATATGAAATTGTTTTCCCGAAATTCTTATTCAATTTGCAAAAACTGAACAGGATCACTTTTACACCCCGTTTTTCCGCATCAGCCAATTCGCTCTCAAGCTGTTTTACTTCTTTCGCCCAAGAGTTCATCAAAACCATTTCATTGGCCTTGTTAATTGCTTCCTTCAACTTAATAATCAAATTATTATAGCCATGGATATGCCAAAAATCGAATGCTTCTTCATCCAATTCTAAATCATCAAGAGCAGATTCAAGTCCATTGATATTTTCGGAATGGTTACTGTTTAAATGATCGATTAACTGTGAAGGAGCCAGCGGAATATATTTTTTGGGTGTATCACCCTCAGAATTAACGAGGCCCATAGATTCCAGCCTGTTCAACGTGGCATAAATAGCAGAACGGGGAATGGCCGATTGTGCACTGATTTCATAACCGGTTGCAGGATTATTTTTAAGTAGTGACACATAGGCTTTACAAGCATTCCGTGACAAACCAAACTGCTGTAAAAGGGTGATTAATTCTTCTTGGAGATCAGCCATGCTGTTTAATTCCTATTAATTATATGGGGGGATTTCATTCAAAAATCTATTGAGTAACTTATAAGAATATAACTAGTTTCTACTAGTAACTCAAGACTGAGTGTCTATTTTTCAAACATTATTCTTGGACCTGGAATGTACAAACCCTTTTTGATCACCATAATTTCATCCTTTGCTCTGGCAGGGAATCCAAATTGGCATCATCTTGCTGTTTGGTACCAGATTTTTCCAGACCGATTTTACAACGGTGATCAATCAAACGACCCCACTATGGTAAGCCTGATAGGTGTTTGGCCGTGGGATAAGCAATCTGAATGGGCTGTTTCGCCCTGGACTTCTGACTGGTACGAATTCCAGCCATGGGAGATCAAAAACGATCAGGACTACCGCTACCAATTTCAGTTGCGCCGGTATGGGGGCGACCTTGAAGGTATCATCCATAAACTGGATTATCTCCAGGATTTGGGGATAAATGCAATATATTTAAACCCTGTATTTGATTCCCCATCATCACATAAATATGGTGCGGCTTATTATCATCATATAGATCGGCACTTCGGTCCTGATCCCATAGGTGATTTAAAAATTATTCAATCGGAAAACCCCAATGATCCATCTACATGGAAATGGACCTCGGCTGATAAACTGTTTTTAAAATTGATTCGGGAAGTTCACAAACGAAATATGCATATTATTATTGATGGCGTATTCAATCATGTGGGAATGACATTCTGGGCTTTTCAGGATGTATTAAAAAACCGCGACAAAAGCCCTTATATTGATTGGTTTGTTGTAAAAGGAAGAGACAGAAAGGATTTATCTCACAATAAAGATTTTGTGGACCTGCCCCCTTTGTTTTCAGATCCCTATGGCAAAATGCGATATAAGGGCTGGGTGACGGATTTACCATCATTCAGACAAGATAGCCTCGGGCCAATACCCCCGGTACGTGACCATTTGCATGCAATCGTTAAAAGATGGATGGATCCCAATAACGACGGCGATCCCTCGGATGGAATTGATGGTTGGCGTCTGGATGTGGCTGAAAAAGTGCAGATCCGGTTTTGGACTTTGTTTGGCGGTTGGGTACGGGAGATTAACCCGAATGCTTATTTAACGGGAGAAGTCTGGTGGGAGGATTGGCCGAAAAACAAAATGTTCAATGCCCTCCCCTGGATGGTGAAGAACCGCTTTACGGCTGTGATGAATTATCGCTTCGGTGATGCTATGTATAAATTTTTTATTAATGAACAAGATCAGATTTCACCAAACCAACTTGATGCATTATTAAACGGTTTTATATCTGAATATGGTCACGAGAGATCTTTAACACTCCAAAATATGTTTGACAGCCACGATACGGAACGGCTTGCATCGGCAGTTGTGAATCCGGATCGCTGGATTGACCACGAAAACAACACCTGGTATCAGCCTCTTTTTGATATTCGCAAACCCAATGAGAATGAATGGCAGACACTAAAAACCATGGTCACATTTCAATACATTTTCCCAGGTACACCTTTTATATATTATGGTAACGAAGTTGGCATGTGGGGCGCCGATGATCCCGATTGCAGAAAGCCGATGATTTGGGAGGAGTTTAATTATAATAATGAAAAGGCCCACCAATGCGACCGCCGGAATGACTGCGATGGACAGAGGCCTAGTGATCCAGTTGAAATAAATACTGAACTTTTTAACCATTACAAACAGCTGAATAAACTCAAATCTCAATATAATGTACTTAATTACGGCGATTATAAAACGGTGTATACCGACCAAAATGGTTTATATATTTTCTCTCGCTCTTATGATGATCAAACGATTTTAGCCATCTTTAATGGGGCGAAACATTCTACAGAAATACCTTCCTCCATTTGGGGGAAAACCAAGACAGATTGGACATCATTGATTGGTAAAGCCAACCAAAATAACATTAAGGGAAAATCAGGACATATTTTTATCCATGAAAATTAAAACCTGGATCCTATCAATTTTATTAACCTGCGGCTACCTTTATGGGGGCATTACAGGAAAAGTCGTCGGTGTAATCACTGATGAAAAAACGGGTAACCCATTAATCGGATGTAACATCATTCTTCAGGGAACTTCTCTGGGTGCAGCAACTGACTTGGATGGTGCCTATATTATATTAAATATTCCTCCGGGAACATACACAGTTAAAACACTCATGATTGGTTATGCATCCTCTAATATTACCAATGTAATTGTTCGATCTGACTTGACTACAACCATAGATGTCTCAATGAAAGAAGAAACCATTGAGGGAGAAGAAGTGACCGTCGTAGCCGAGCGGCCATTGATCACCAAAGATTTGACAGCTTCAACAGCCATTGTAGATGGTGACATGATAGACCAGCTACCCGTTACCGAAATTTCTGAAGTACTCGAATTGCAGGCGGGATTTGTCCAGGGACACCTTCGTGGTGGCCGATCCGGAGAAGTGGCATTCTGGATCGATGGCGTACCCATGACTGACGTATTTGACGGTGGTACTATTGTTGATGTGAATAAAAATACAGTTTCTGAAATTCAGGTAATTTCCGGCGCATTCAATGCGGAATACGGTCAGGCCATGAGCGGGATTGTTAATATTGTGACCAAAGACAATTCGGACAAATTCAGAGGAAGCGCAACGGTTTACGGTGGTGATTTTCTTACAGGTAAATCTGACCTGTTTCTGAATGCTAAATCATTCAATCCTCTAACCACCAATAATTTTGATATCAATATTGAAGGGCCAATCATTCCAGAAAAACTATTCTTCAACCTAACTGGAAGAACGATTTACTACCAAGGGATTCATGAAGGACAGCGAAGATTCAATCCTCACAATGTTTCATACCGCGACAAGACAGATGAATTCCAGCTGTATCGATTCAACATAGAAAATGGTGATACCCTTTATCCCGGCAAGGGGGATAATGCTTATGTACCCATGAACTGGAATAAAAAATTGTATCTCCAAGGGAAGTTGATTTACAAGTTTTCGCCCTTCACAAAATTAAAATATACACTGATCAATGATGATGTAACATACCAAGACTATGACCGGATGTATCGGTACAATCCTAATGGAAATCTAACTCGGTTTCGATTAGGAAGAACCCATTTATTAAATCTAAACCATAGTTTTTCGGGAAAAACTTTTGTTTCTGTTGGTTTCACTCGGTTCAATAAATCATATAATCATCAAACCTATGCCAAGGATCAATGGAATAAATATGTCCATCCAAAATTACTCAATTCACAGCCTTATAGTTTTCTAACTGGCGGAACAAACCCATCTGTTTTTTCAAGACAAACAAGTACCACAACTTTAAAAATTGATTTAACCAGTCAAATGAATAAACAGCATCAAGTTAAAACTGGGATTGACTTTCGATTTCACCAGCTCTCTTACGTAGATTATTCACTCCGGCCGCCAGATGAAAAAGCGAGTTTTAACGAATTGATTGATGATCCCTTTTTAATCAATCCACAACGACTGCCTGATTCAACCATTTACTCAAGTTCCTACCAGTTTAATCCATTTGAAGCGGGTGCATATCTTCAGGATAAAATTGAATTCAATGAATTGATTATTAATATTGGTTTTCGTGTGGATTACTTTAATCCAAAAGGGGAAATCCTAAGTGACCCTACCGATCCATCTATCAATAATCCTATCCGCCCCGAGAATATTTATACAGATTTAAATGAAAATGGGGTAAGAGATGTTGGAGAACCAAGCGTTACCCTATCAGATCGAAAAACCTACTGGTTTAAACAAACATCACCAAAATGGAAAATCAGTCCCCGGTTTGGCGCCTCCTTTCCCTTTTCAACAACAGGTGTTGTTCATTTTTCTTATGGGCATTTCTTCCAGGTACCTCGATTTCAATTGTTGTATATGAATCCTGATTTTGATTTGGGGCAAGGTACCGGTAATATTGGTGTCATAGGGAATTCTGATTTACGCCCGGAAAAAACTGTACAAGGAGAATTGGGAATCCAGTTATCCATCACTTCAAATATAGTAATGGATTTAACAGCATATTTTCGAGATATTAGAGATTTAACGGGGACACGCTCAAAAGAGATAGATTTATTTGGTGGTTCCGCTTCATATAATAAACTGGTTAATTCAGATTTTGCCTATATAAGAGGAGTGATCATGTCAATAAGTATGCGTGAGACTAATGGGCTTTCGGGTAACTTGGATTATACTTTTCAAATTGCAAAAGGGTCTGCATCGGATCCCCAGCAGGCCAGAAATGCCATAGCCGGCGGCTCCCTCCCTGAGATTCAACTAATTCCATTAAATTGGGATCAGCGCCATACGGTTAATTTATCCGCTGCCTATAACCGAAAGAATTGGGGTATGTCTGCCATCGCCCAAATTGGGTCCGGATTACCCTACACCCCATTGAGTACTGAGGATATTTCATCCTTGGTGCAAAATTCGGGTAAAAAGCCAATTACATGGAATGTAGATTTTAAAGGATTCTACACCCCCTTCAAAAATGCCACACTATTTATAAGGGTGGAAAATGTTTTTGATTACCTGAATCAACATGGTGTTTATGATGATTCCGGCAAGGCCGATTTCACCCGTTGGGAAAATATTGCTAAAAGTCAAAATACCGATGAAGCTGTGAATACGATCGAATCCTGGTTTAAAAATGAAACTTTTTATTCAATGCCGAGAAGAATTGAATTTGGGGTTATCTATGCATTCTAAGTTTTTACTTTATTTATCACTATCCATTTTTTCATGGATGTACGCCCAGGAAGCATCCGGGCGTCAATTTCGACGGACAGGAATTCATAATGGAAACCTGGTCCGAACTGTATATGGCAACTGGGGTGTTGTGGGGCAGCCCGGGAATAAAGGCCCACGCGGTGCATGGCTCCATGATAATAATGGTTATATCGGCGATGTTTCACCTATGGTAGGCGCAGAAATCACCACATTAGATACAGCGGGAAATCCTGTCAAATTTCATTCGGTCGTGATCTCTCCTGCAAATCGCCCCACTTCCACCGGGTTTGAAGAATCGCCTGGAGGAAAATCCTGGAGTTTTGAACCCCGTGCCGGGTATTTCAACGAAAACCAGGAAAGCGTGGCAATGAGTACGGATAAAACCACGTGGCCGCCATTCTGGCCCGATAAGCAAAAGGATGGTGACGATCCCGGCTGGCGTGGATCATGGAATGGTTATTTTGGGAAAGATCTGCAAAATATTCAGCAAGAAAGTTTCTTTGTCATGGATGATAATAATGATGAAGAATTCAACTATCCACAATACAATAAATGGAACGTGGCTTTTAAACCCGATTCAACAAACCCAGCGCGGAATGGTCTTGGACTAGAGGTAAAAGTACGAGGCATGCAATGGCAGCAGTTTCTCGCTCAAGACGTTTTATTTTGGCTTTACGAGGTCACCAATACAAGTACGGTGGATTACACCAACGTAGTTTTTGGTATGCTGGTTGGGACTTATGTGGGAGTAACCGGCTCTGATGACCGCCCACAGGAATATGACGATGACTGGTCATTTTTTGATGTAGAAAATGACATTACATACACAGGGGACTATGACAACAATGTAGATCGGAATCCCCGTTGGGTCGGTGATGTAGGCATGGTGGGATATGCCTTTTTAGAAAGCCCTGGGAACCCATATGACGGCATCGATAACGATGGTGATTTTAATCTAATCTCAAGCGCCTCTGCGCCCCTTTTTGACGTAACCAGTTTTGATTCGATCCTCATTCAGCCCGGCCATGAAGTGGTATTGATTGATGAACAATACAACCGTAAAAAATATACTATTCCAAACCGCGATAGTGTAATCGTGAAAACACGTGGCGCTACAATCGTGGTCTACCCCGGTAAAACTTATTTAATGGAAGGAAACATTGTTTACGACCTCAAGGGCAGAGAGCTTTCCAATGAAAATGCCTTTGACGGTATTGACAATGACCTAGATGGGTTGGTGGATGAAAATTATTTTCTCCATTACAATCAGCGTCGAATCGAGCCGGATGGCACTGTTTTATTTGATACAATTAATCCTCGAGCTTATATCGATTATATTACCGGTTATGGTATTTTAAATACACTCATTGATGAGCGGCGTGATGACGGTATTGATAATGATGGTGATTGGAATGCGGAATATGACGATCTAGGTGCAGATGGTATTGCCGAAACGGGTGACAATGGTGAATTGGACGGAAAACCAACATTGGGCGAACCCAACTTTGACCGTACTGATGTGGATGAATCGGATCAAATTGGATTAACCAGTTTTAACTATTTTTCCCCGGCAAACCTTTACCCTGCTAAAGAAGATGAAGAATTATGGGATCAGCTCAAACCCGGATATTTTGATGTGCCTTCATCCATTTCAAATGGGCAACCCATTGCCGGTGAGGATGGCGATTTTATTTATGGCGCTGGGTATTTTCCCCTTAGAGCCGGTCAAACGGAGAGATTCTCCGTGGCTCTGGTCTATGGAAACGACCTGAAAGATCTGGTCAACAATAAAAAAACGGTTCAGGATATTTATAACAGCGATTATCGCTTTCCCCCACCGCCAAAAAAACCCACCATGACGGCTGTTCCCGGAGATGGAAAGGTAACCCTTTATTGGAATCGTGTTGCGGAAGAAAGCCTTGATCCGGTAACTAAAGTTAAAGATTTCCAAGGATATAAAATTTATCGTGCCACTGACCCAAATTTTAATGATGTGAGAAATATCACCGATGCCAACGGTCTGATACAGGGATATAGTACCCTTACCCAATTCGATAAAAAAGACGGTATCAGTGGATATTTTTATCCATCTCCTAACCTGTTTCAAGATACAAAAGGATATACTTATTACCTTGGCAGTGAAACAGGGTTGGTTCATTCTTTTGTGGATGAAAATGTCCAAAACGGACGAACCTATTATTATGCACTGGTCGCTTACGATCATGGTGATCAAGCGAAAGATATTTTTCCATCGGAGAATTCAAAATTCATTTCCGCCCTGCCCACTGGCGAGATCATTACGGATCAAAATACAGCTATTATCACACCCACTGCAAAATCGGCTGGTTTTACACTTAATGATACGATTCCACTTAATCATACCGGTCCGGGGACTGGCTCACTTGCTATCAATATCATGGATGAAAAAAGCCTCACTGGCCATCAATACCAAATCAAATTCTTTGATACAGCCACCGATGGCATTGATAATGACCAAGATTGGGATCTTCTTACGGATGACGTTGGCACTGATGGTCTGGCAGGAACCAATGATCCTGATGGAACCGAAAACAATGGCAAACCGAATTATGGTGAACCGAACTTTGACTGGTTTGATGATGAGGAATATATGCCTGTCACAACCATGTATAGTATAAAAGATCTAGATCCTTTAACCGAATCGTTTACGCCCAACGACACATTCCGGGTGCAGCTCAGTAAGAAAAACATCATACCTTCTTCGGTTAAATTGGTGAATAGCATCGGGGCAGAAATACCCGCATCAGATTATGAGATTGATTATGCAAGGGGTCGAATCCGGGCTGCAAGTCAAGGCTCTCTTGGAAATGATGATCATGAATTAACCTTTAATTATTATCCCATTTATAAAAATCCCTACATCCATGAATCGGTATGGACGAACCCCAACCAGTTACCTTACGTGCCGGAGCATAAAGATTCGGATATATTTGATGGCTTGTCCATTCAATTCAACAATGACTGGTTCATCACGGCTAAAGAAAAAGAAACCTATTGGTGGACAACTGAGGATGGATCAACCTGGTCCCAAAACCAGGCTGATTCAACACTGCATTTTATAGTGAGTGCTTCGGATCTAGATACAAATTTTGATGGCAAAATTGACTTAAAGGCCATCCGGGTGCCCAATAAATATGCTGTCGTTTTTTCAGATCAATCCGATTTTGGTCAATCCTATCGATCTTTAATTGATCATTCAGCCGGGACAAAAACCAATTTTAAAGTGATGAATCTTACTGATAATGTAAATGTACCCTTCTATCTTTGGGATTATCCCCTAAGCCACAGGGGGAAGATAAATCCTTTCGATTACATTTATTTTTATGAAAAGGATTCAACGGGGATAGACCGATATACCTGGAATATTACCTTCGCTCTAAGGCAAGCCCAAGACCCTAAAACCAAATTGTATTTTGGTACGGGTGACACATTGTTTATTGATTTTTCTAAGCCATTCAGGAATACGGATTCCTTTGTATTCCAAGGTCCTGCGCCTGAGGTTAATGCCCCCTTGGTTAAAAATGAGATGGGCGATATTCGTGTTGTCCCTAACCCTTATATCGTGGGACATAAATTTGAGTCTCCCCTGCCTCCGGGGATCACCAGCGGACGGGGTACACGAAAAGTTGAATTTCAGAATTTACCTTCGGATAGCCGCGTTCATATATTTACGACGCGTGGCCAACATCTGCGGACCATTAATCATTCCGGTGATATGCATACCGGCACCATTACGTGGGATCTAAAAACGAAAGAGAATCTCGATATTGCCTTTGGCGTTTATTACTACATCGTCGAATCAAAAACTGGTGGTAAGAAATCCGGAAAATTGGCGGTTATTAAATGAGAAAGTTTCTTATAGCTACTCTCTTGATTAGTCAGGTCCCGGCCCAATCTAAAGTTGGGTCTGCAGCGGCATCCTTTCTGGGAATTGGTGTGGGCGCGAGGGCTGTAGGCATGGGTGGCGCTTTTTCTGCTATGGGCGGGGATGCATCAACACTTTATTGGAATCCAGGTGCCTTAGCCAGGCTCAACAGGTCCGAAGCCATTTTATCCAAAGCCGATTGGTTGGTTGGGACCGACCTCCATTTACTATCTTCTGTCATACGGTTAAACACAACCCATTCAGTTGGATTTTATTTATCCCAATTGAATCATGGCCGGGAGGAGATCACTGACCTGGATAACCAAAATGGCACAGGCCAATATTGGACAGCTTCAGATATCGTTTTGGGCTTTGCATATGGCCGAAATCTTTCTGACCGATTCTCTGTTGGCGGTATGGGGAAATATATTTCACAGCGAATTCATCATTCTTCCGCTTCCACCTTTGCTCTAGATCTGGGAATATTCTATCAAACCAGTTCGGATAAGGTTCGGATCGGCATGTCCATTTCCAATTTTGGCTCTGACATGACTTTGGATGGAAAAGATCTTTATAAAAAAATAGATTTGGATCCGGACAATTCCGGCCACAACGAAGCATTGGTAGCCACACTCAAAACAGATCCATGGCCACTACCTTTATTTTTCCGCGTCGGTACTGCGGTAAAAGTGTTTGATCAAAAAAAATTAAATGTAACAGTCACCACTGATGCCTTCATCCCCAGCGATGATGTGGAAATGATCAATATCGGTGTTGAGACAGTCATTTCAGATCGGACTCGAATCCAAGTTGGATATAAAGGATTGGGGAATGCTGATAGTGAAGAAAGCTTTACCTTTGGCGCCGGTACGCAATTCTATGCGAGCGGATTTGATATTCGCATGGACTATGCCATTCAATCCTTCGGGAAATTTGGCACAGTTCCTCATTTAAGTATTGCTTTTCTTTTTTAATTATTTCCTTTTTTTTCTATAAAGGATGACCATATATTCGGATAACTTTATTTAGTGACTCTTACTTGCGTTACTAAATGTATTCGTTCAAATATATAAGATTGGAGAAATTCTTATGAAGAAAACGTTAGGATTAATTAGTCTATTTTGTTGTTTGACTGTATCAGCACAGTCTTATGTTGGCAATGTTCTTGTCAATGCTGGATTCGAGGATACCAGTGCCACAGGCAAGGCAAATTGGGGAGTCCATCCAACAACTTATGCAAGCTTTGCATACGAAGAGGTAGGTGTTACAATGTACGGATCCTCAAGACAATATCCATCTTATTGGGGTAGTTGGGGCTTTAAGCTTTGGGGTCAATACAATGGCAGCGAAAATGAATCTAGCGTCTACCAAACTTTTACAGATGTTCCCGCAGGAAAACAGGTGGTTTTGTCCGGTGTCTCAATGACCTACAACGAAGATCGTATTAGAGGAGAGAACAAGGCATATCTATTTGTTAAAACATTTGATGCAAACTGGGGTAGTTATGCTGGTTCATTTTCCGATTCAATGGATGTGAATTCTCCGGCTGACGTTTGGACTCCACTGTCTGTCTCTCATACTATCCCTGCTGGTACTAAATATGTCCAAATCGGAATTGGTTATTATCAAAAAAGTAATGATGACCATGGTGGGTTATACTTTGATGATCTCGTCTCATATATAGGTGATACCAAGGTTACAATGAATGTAAACACCTCTCATATTGAGGGGCTTACCCCCCGCGGTCCAGGTATGATGGTTGACCTACGGGGTGGAAGCGTTGGAGACGGAACAGGCGTTATTGCAAATCCTGCATGGGGACCTGGAACGAATCTCCGTTCTTCTGGCGGCGATAATTGGACTCTTGATATTGCTCTTGATAACAGCCTGGTTTACGATTTCAAATTTGGCGGCCATATTGCCAATTTGGATGGGACCGTATCAAGTTATTGGGAGAATGATCTTCCAGGAGCGTCATATAGCGGTGATAATTTTAAGATGGATTTGTCATCTAACACCGAAGCGGCTACATCGATAACTCATTACTTGGGCCGTGGACCAAGCAACGATACACCGCCCTATACCGCCACAGCTGACACAGTTGATATTTCATTTAGAGTTAACATGGGGTTAAATACTGATTTTAATCCTGATTCAGATGTGCTCTCTTTAGTAGGGCATTTCCCCCAAGGAGGCTCAGACAATATGTGGAGTCCGGGTACTTTTCAATTATCTCGGGTAGGTAGTAGTGACTATTGGCAATTCCATATGAAATTACCTCAAACTTATATTGATACAGTGGATAAAGTGAACGCAAGTTGGGCGACCGGTGGATTACATATGTACCGTTTCGCAATCGGAGCAGACTGGAATAACTCAGAAAATCTGAATGGCGCCTATCATGATGGTAATGAAAATAGGATTTTAATTCTGAACACGGCCATGAAAGACACCACGATACATTGGGTATGGTGGAACGATAAAGCACCAACTCCTTTCACAGCATCCTCCAAAGTACCTTCACTAACTTTTCATACCAATATCGGTAAAGCTATCGCTAACAATGGTTGGGCCGATGGTGATCTTCTTTTGGTAAAATGGGGTTATGGAAAAACATCAGATAAAGTCCATGTGGATACTTTAGTTGCCGGTGTAGGTGGCGATTACAAAGTTACAATTTCTCCAACAGATAGTGTTGCAATTGATGATTCCCTTGGAATGTATTACCAATACTACCGTGTAACCGGTGGTACTGAATACAGGGAAATTTTCTTCAACTTTGACACTACGTGGAAAGATGTATCTTTACAGGAACGTCGTTGGGCTCCCCTTAAAGGAAAAGGTGGCACTGATGTTTCTTTGGTTGATTATGTGGATTCCAAAACACATGGTCGTCGTTTCCCGATCTTCCGGAATGCGACCAAGGTTGATGCCAATGCTGCCGATTCTGATAGCCTTTTGGTTACATGGACAGCAGATCTACGACCTATCTATTACCAGTTACTGTCTTATGGCAGTGATACGGCTGATTCTTTAGCTGGTATTCAAGGTGCTAAAACACTCTATTACAGCGATCGGGACAGTATATTCAGTTGGGGTGTTTGGATGAACGGTCCAGCCATTGGTGGATGGAATGCCCGTGGTGCATGGGGCTCAGGCCTCCGTGCAGACAGCCTTGCTAAAATGCATGATGACGGTACCCATGGTGATGCAACAGCTGGCGACTCTGTCTATACGGTTCAGTTTAATTACCAAAAGAATTCTACTGACATTGGTATGGAATTCAAATTTGGTGTAAACGCTGAAGATAATGAGTCTGGATTTGGATTAAATCACATTGAGAATATTGATGTAAATAGTCCAACAGTTGTATCTCAATTTGGTTCAATTAATCCAAATCGCTACAATGCATGGAATTTTGACAGAGGACAACCGGGCAATTTAGCTGTTGAAGAATTGGCTGGAATTCCAGAAGTGTTTGAACTTTCAAATAACTATCCAAACCCTTTCAATCCAACAACGAGTATTGAATTTAACATTCCGCTTGCCTCTGAAATATCTCTGACTATCTATAATGTCATGGGTCAAGAGGTGGCGAAAGTCCATAACGGCTTCGCACAACCGGGCGCTTATAAAGCAGTTTGGAATGGGCGGGACAACTTCGGGGAGAAAGCACCTAGCGGTATTTACTTCTACGAATTAAAAGCCGAAAATCACTTCCACAAGGTTAAGAAAATGACCTTACTCAAATAAGAAGGAACGATACACTAGCGACGAAAAAGAGGCTCGGAAAACCGAGCCTCTTTTTTTTTATAATATCTTTGTCTTTCCTTTTAGAAACTACCTTTTAACCAAAACAACATTTCGTTCAGGTTAGAAAAAACCGGTGCTCCTGTATTTTTCAATCGCTCTCGACTCACATGTCCATTGGCAACTAAAACACAATCTGCACCAATATAACAGGCCACTTCATAGTCGTGGGGGGTGTCCCCTATAAATAATACTTCATGGGGTCCATAATGCAATTCATCTACCCACGCCTTACCCACAATTTCTTTTCCGTAGGCATAATGGTTATCCTGCCCTATAATTTTCATAAAATATTTTCCAATATCATGGTATTGTAAAATATCATCTAACATATCTTGGCTGGCAGCTGAAAGTAAGGATTGGGTTAACCCG
>JABGZQ010000090.1 GCA_018674655.1 Fidelibacterota bacterium
ATTCGACAATGTTAAGTTGGCCAATCGGATGGCCTCCAATTTTTCGTGGTTGTCCGGGTGGGTCACGATGGCGTGAATCAGACGGCGCCCTTCGTGGGTTTTCGCATGGTCTTCCAAAATAATTCGGTTACTTCGAGAAGCCATTGCTTCAAAATAATCGATGACCTGATCAGTCCGCGTATGGCGAGATCCGATTTGATGCCCGATAATTTCTTCCGGTTTCGGGATAGAAGCATTATACCGGACGCCCCTGATTTTCATGGGGAGTTGAATATTGTCTTGTGAAAACAAAAATGAAATCAGAATAATGAATGAAAAATGCTTCATGATACTTCTCCTCAATTAAATTAATGGATAAATTTAAAACAGGAACATTATTCAAGAATGAATAATTTAACCTGTCGAATATCTTGGTAAGACTCGATTAGAATTACGCCTAAATTCATCCTTGAAAGTGATTAAAAAATATGCCAAACGAATCAATTGAATTAAAAATTAATGGCATGCATTGTGCGGGCTGTGTAGGCACCATCGAACGTGCATTGCATCAAGTAGAAGGTGTAGAGAAAGCAGTTGTCAATTTAACGTTAGAAAAAGCCCGAGTGGCTGGAGAAGTTCGTGTCGATCAATTAATTCAAGCGATAGAAAACACTGGGTATGGAGCGGAACACGTTGAACAATTGGAAGTTTCACCAGAAGATAGACCGGAGGAAAATTTAAATCGGTCAAAATATCAAATGATTTTTGCTTGGGTTGTTACAGCAATTATTATGCTGTGGATGATTCCCAATTGGATTTCGGGCATTATGTGGCCCAGTGATACCTTATATATATACGGCATGATTGGTTTAAGTGTCATTGTTTTGGTTTTCCCGGGCGGGGAGACCCTCAAATCAGCCTGGCGGTCAGCGATACATTTTTCACCCAATATGGATGTCCTGATAGCTTTGGGGTCTTTAGCATGTTTGGTGACAGGTGGTTTAAAAGCCATGGGAATGAATATTCACTCATTTGCGGGCATTGCGGGAATGATTATGGCCTTTCATTTAACAGGGCGATATATAGAAGCAAAAGCCAGAGGAAGATCTTCTCAGGCTATTAAACGTCTAATGTCCCTGGGGGCAAAAAAAGCGATTATCCTAAAAGAAGGACAAGAAATTGAAATCGCGGTGTCCAGCGTTCATGTGGGTGACATCATGGTGGTGAAGCCGGGAGAGAAAATCCCCACTGATGGTTTAATCGTTAAAGGTGAAAGCGCCGTGGATGAATCAATCGCCACTGGCGAATCCCTGCCGGTAAATAAATCAAAAGGGGACAATGTGATTGGCGCCACCATTAATATAGATGGGTCGATAAGGGTAGAGGCGACTAAAATAGGGAAAGATACATTTATCTCCCAAATGGCAACGTTGGTAGAAGAAGCACAAACAACCAAAATTCCCATTCAGGCATTTGCAGATCGCGTTACCGCTATTTTTGTTCCAATTGTATTGGTGTTGGCAACGGCAACCTTTACGGCCTGGAGAATGTCTCCAGAGTTTATGCAAAGCGGGATGGCTGTATTTGTGAATATTTTCCCCTGGGGAAATCTGGACGCATCCCCTACAACTATGGCTATATTTTCCGCCGTAGCCGTTTTGGTTATTGCCTGCCCCTGCGCCTTGGGGCTCGCCACACCCACTGCCCTTATGGTAGGGAGCGGTAAGGGCGCAGAAAACGGTATCCTAATTCGAAACGGTGCCGCAATTCAAAGAATGAATGAAGTCACCACAGTCGTATTTGATAAAACTGGCACCCTTACGATGGGGAAACCCAAAGTGACCCAAGTAAAACCCCTAAGTGGCATTGGAGAAAATGACCTCATACGGATGGCGGCTAGTATCGAAAAACATTCTACACACCCCCTAGGGGTCGCCATTGTTCAATTGGCAGATGAAAAACAAATTGGCTTAGACGAGGCGGTTAATGTACAGGCAAGCGCAGGAAAAGGAATATCGGGGACTTTTGGAAGCGGTATTATTAAAGTGGGGAGTGCAGACTTTGTTGGGTTTAATGACGAGTTAAACGAAAAGGGGTCTCAGGTGTTCATCGCGGTGGATGATACAGTTTACGGTGTTTTTATATTGGCAGATGAAATGAAAGCAAACGCCAGCCAGGTCATTCAACGATTAAAATCAAACCACATTAAGACCGTTATGCTTACAGGGGACAAACAAGAAACAGCTGATTTATTGGCCAAACAAATTGGTATCGATGAAATATATGCGGAAGTGCTGCCGGAGGATAAAACCCATATTATACAAACCCTGCAGGAGAACGGTGAAATCGTATGTATGCTGGGAGATGGTATCAACGATGCACCCGCCATTGCCCAGGCAGATGTTGGGGTGGCCATGGGAACAGGGACAGATATAGCCATGGAAACAGGAGACATTATATTGGTGAAAGGGGACCTGCTGAAGCTTAATCAATCATTTTCACTGGCAAAAAAAACGTTTCGGAAAATCAGGCAAAATCTGGTTTGGGCTAGTATTTATAATTGTATTGCCATTCCACTGGCGATTTTCGGCGTACTTCACCCTGTTTTAGCCGAGGCAGCCATGGCGATTTCTTCTATAAATGTGGTGGGAAATTCCAACCGTCTCCGTCGAGAAACGCTGTGATTTACTCCGCTAAATTACCCAACTTATTATTATAAAAAAAAGTTTGCACATCCACAATTAAATGTTAGTTTCCCGCCAGAGGTAAGAGGGGATAAGTGTGTTTTGCGCACAAAGAGCCCCTATAAACAAACAAATTAAAAATTAAATAAAAGTTTATTTACTTAATTAACGTGGAGAAACTCATGAAAAGAATAACGTTAATACTGATGTTATTGATACCTGCATTTCTATTGTCACAAACGTCTGGAAAATTGAGTGGCATAGTTAGCTCTGATGGAGAGCCGCTTGTTGGTGCAAACATTCTAATTAGTGGCACATCCTACGGTGCGGCGTCAGACGTCTCCGGACAATATTATCTTGTGGATGTACCTGTGGGGACCTATACTGTAGAAGTACAATACATCGGTTATAAAAAACTCGCGATTGAAGCTGTTCGTGTAAATGCGAACTTAACTACGGAGTTGAATTTCAATCTTGAAGTCGCTGCTGTGGAGGGGGAAGAAATTTCTGTCACCGCGGAACGGCCATTGATTCAGAAGAATGCTACAAACAGTACTGCTATTATAGATCAAGAAGTAGTTAAGGCATTACCTATACGTAACGTTGGTGATATTGTTGCGCTTCAGGCGGGGGCTGTGGGTGGAAACATTCGTGGTAGCAGATCAACAGATAATGCCTATTATGTTGATGGTGTCTTAATGAAAAACGATTGGTCGGGGGGCAACTTGGTTGCATCCCTTTCCCAAAAAAGTATGCAGGAAATTGCATTTCAGGCAGGCGGTTTTTCCGCAGAATACGGTGGTGCAAATGGGGGCGTTGTTAATGTTGCCACTAACTCTGGCGGTGAAAAAATCGCCGGTTCCGTCGAATATTTATCTGATTTAGGATCGACATCTCCCGGTACCGATCCAAATGCATTGTATAGTTATGGCAAAAACCTTGTTAATATTAGTGTTGGCGGCCCTATTACAGATAATATTCGATTTTTTACAATGATTGAACAGGATAAAACTGACGATGCTTCGCCGTCGTTTACGCCGGTTCCTTTTATGGATCGAGAAGTTATGACTCAAGCCCAATTCGTATCCAATGGATATGATACTCTTTATACATGGGAAAAAGGAGATTATCCTTCTGACATTTTACATTACGAGCGGATTATTCGCGACAACCAAACAAATAGTGATAGTCTAAATGCCGGTGTCGCGAGTTATGACACCACCCATATTTTAGGGTCTAACTATCAACGTCTTTACGGCAAAAAACGATCGGGTTCAAATCAAAAAACAACGTTAACGGGGAACTTGTTGATGGATCTCCGCCCGTTCCGCTTTAAGGTTGGCTTTGCTCGCTATGATTACACATCAAATCCGTATTCCCATGGCAGCCATGCGTTGAACTGGGACGCAAACAGCTACCAATACGAATCGCTGAATAATGTCTTTTACTTAAATGCCACCATGAGTTTGAGCCCAAAGTCTTATGTAAAAGCGATTGCGAGTTTAAGCAACTACTCCCAGCAGTATTTTAATAATAATTTCACGCCGGGGACAAAGGATGATGCAAGGACATCTGACTTTGAAAAGTACGGTGTTCGGACTACGACTGCAGACAGTTATAACTACTACCTGCGCGATCATGGTAAAAACCCACTTTCTATGCAGGACTTGGTATATAAAACCAATTATGGGTCCCAGCGCAGTAGCTATACGCAGTCATTTCAAGACCGTACAGGCTTACGGTTGGATTATTTAAATCAAGTAGGCGTTCATGAGGTGAAAGCCGGATTTGAGTATTACAATACGCAACTCAATCGCTATGCCATTTCTCAGGCGTTTGAAATTGCTCAAAAATCAGGTCTATTGGACGTTAACCATGACGGGAGTGTGAGTACAGCAGAAGTTGGTGACCAAAATAACGATGGTACCATCAATACAGCAGATTATGATCTCTGGCGCTTTTATACCTACCGCAATGCTTATGTAGATAACCTAGGGTATGATATTTTTGGTGAAAAAACATCTGACTATGGTTTCGATAAACATGGATCGGCGCCTGGAAAATCCGTCACCAATCGTTTTTATGTTCAAGACAAAATTGAGCTGAAAGATGTTGTTGTGCAAGTTGGGCTCGCTTTTGAATCGTGGAATCCAAACACTATGGCCCCCGATTCAGATGGCGATGGTGTGGGTGATGCAGAAGGGTTTCGCAATATACACCTCAAAACAGGTCGGATTGACAAATCAGGGTCGCAGACAGGTTCCTTGAAATGGGAAAAGGTCGCCACTCATAGCGCCATCCTTCCTCGGGTAGGTTTCTCATTTCCAGTGACAGATCGTACTGTTTTTCGGGCAAATTATGGAACTTACATGCAGGCCCCGGCCCTATCTTATGTTTACCTAACTGATAGCGGATTAACTGCGAACGCGACCCAGGGAAATATGACAGTGTCAGAAAACCCGGCCATTAAGCCTGAGCGATCAACGCAATACGAAGTTGGGGTTGCACAGCAAATTGGAGAATATGCCGCAGTAGAAATCACTGGTTTCTATAAAGAATCACGTGACTACCTCATGATGAAAAACCATGAAGAGATCGATGGGCAATCGGCGTTAATGAATGGTGCAAAAACAAATTGGGCTCAATATATGAATGGAGATTATGGTACTACCCAAGGGTTTACAGCAAGTTTGTCAATGCGTAGGATAAATGGCGTTTTGGCTCAGGTTAACTATTCATACATGACAGCACGCGGTACAGGTTCTTCTCCCGGCCAGAACTTTACCATAGCTTGGATTGGTGGTACTTACCCAGTTACAATTAACAGGTTAGATTTTGACCAGCGACATACTGGGAATGTTGTTCTGGATTACAGAAATCCATTAGGGTTTGGCGTGAATGCAGTTTATTCCTTTGGGAGTGGTCAGGCCTATACGCCAGCCGTTTCCCAAAGTGAAGTATTTGGCCGTGGTTGGGGGATTCCTACAGCAGCCATTAATTCAGGTTCGAAACCATGGACTGCTCGGATGGATTTAAGAGCAGACTATAATCTGAACGTCGGCGGCACCGATCTCAGTGTGTATCTCTTAGTGAAAAATGCACTAAACAGAGAAAATGTTTACTCTGTTTATGAAGGAAGCGGACAAGTTGCTAACGATGCCTGGCTGGAAACAGCTGAGGGCCAAACTTGGATAAAAGGTCAAGAAAAAGAGTTCCCTGCAATTTCCAAGGCCAATGGTGGCCCTGGCGCAGAACAGCTTTACCTTGATCGTCTCGCGACCCCCGGACGTTGGGGAACGCCCCGTACCGTTCGATTCGGTATTCAGATCAGTATTTAAATTAAACGAAGGTGAAAAAAATGAAAGTTTTAAAAAATTTCGCAATAATTCTATTATCGTTCAGCATAGCGATGCCGGTTTTTGCAGGGGAGAAGAAGGGGAAAGTAAAACTTCCTTCCCTATATAAATCATACGTAGAAGTCACAGGTGAGTTTGACGGTAATCGGGTTAGAAACGATATGGAAAACAACGGCTTAATTGTTTCCGATTTTTCCGGCCACTCTGGTATGGAATGGCCGAAAGAGAACCATACGTATTCCGTGTATGCTTCTTCGATCTGGTTTGCAGGAAAAGTAGATGGTGAAATTCGTACAGCTGCTGGGGATTACTCTGCTGAAATGATGCCGGGCCCTTGGGGGTCAGATCCCGGTGCGGCTACACATAAGTTTTACAAAGTAGACAAAGCTGATTTGGCAGATCCATTAAGTAGTGACGATTTCCAAAATTGGCCTGTTGATTTAGGAGCACCTTGGGTGGATGTGGATGGCGATGGCGTTTATTCCCCATTACCAGGTGGTCCCGATCACCCAGAGTTTGTCGGTGACCAAGTAATGTGGTATGTCGCCAATGACGGCGCACCGGGAACGCATGGCCTTTTTGGTACACTTCCTCTTGGGTTAGAGGTTCAGTTTACCATGTTTGGATTTGATCGTCCTGATGTTTTTGGCGATATGATGTTTTTCAAAGGTTTGGCGATTAACAAAGGTGGCAATACAATTGAGGATATGTTCATTGGTCTCTGGTCCGACCCGGACTTAGGTGATGCGGGTGATGATTTTGTTGGTTGTGACACAACGCTAAGTCTTGGTTTTTGCTGGAACGATGGTGTTGATTCTGAATACGCCAGTTATTCCGGAGGAACGCCTGCAGTTGGCTATGACTTTTTCCAAGGACCAATTGTCGCATCTGCAGGAGATACGGCCCTGTTCATGGGAAAAAAGAAACCTGGGTATAAAAATCTGCCCATGTCTTCCTTTTCAAAATATATAAATGGAGATGCAGTATATACTGATCCCAATGATGCAGTAGAATTGTACAATTATATGTTGGGATTTAAAAAAGATGGATCACCCTTTCCTGATGAAGCGAGCGGTGGGTCTAAGTTTGTTCACCCCGGCGATCCTGCATCAGATACGGGCCCAAATGATACGGAGTATGTTGATTCTGATATTCATGCTTCTGGCGACAGACGGTTTGTTATGAATGCCGGTCCGTTTACCATGGCCCCAGGGGATACCCAGGAAGTGGTATTTGGTGTTATGCATGCAGCTGCAGGATCTGCTAAAAAATCAGTTACATACTTGAGACAAGTAGATGCGCTTGCACAACTTGCTTATGATATACAGTTTGCGCTTCCAGAGTCTCCTGCGGCACCGACTGTAACAGCAACAACATTACCGGAAGAAATCATTTTCACATGGGATGATGCTTCTGAGTCATATAATATCGAAGATGTTATTGACAAAGTTCCCGTAGCATCAGCGTTTGATACAACTTTTGGAACAGGATATTTCAGCGAAGGTGAATTAGCCGGATTATTAGATGGATATACTGTGTTAGATACATCTTATGCCAATGCAGACAGTTCGGTGATTTATACAGTACAATATGTAGCAGCGATTGATACATCCTTTCTGGGTGAAAACACATTTTTCAAATTTGAAGGATACAATGTTTATCAATTAGAAACGACTTCAGGTGCAGGTGCAAAAAAACTAATTGCAACCTATGATCTGAAAAATGGTATCACAGAAATATATGATAATGTCTTTAGTGCCTCTTTAGGTGAAGTCATAAACATACGAACCCAATTTGGTTCGGACTCGGGGATTAAACGCTCTTTGGCAGTCTCGAAGGATGCCCTGAATGATGGAATTGCCTTAAAAACAAATCGTGAATACTATTTTGCGGTAACCTCTTATGGGTATAACCCCTATGGAATTCCAAAAACCCTTGAGAGTCCTTTATCAATTATGGCTCTTCGACCTCAGTATCCAGAAGGTGTATTGACTGACTCGCTTACAGCTTCGGGCACAGTGGGTACAGCGACGCACACCAGCGGTGCATCGGATGGCAGTGTAAATGCAACGGTAGTTGTTTCTACAGCCATTACTGGAGATGATTATGTGGTCACTTTTAGCGATACTCTTCCCGATGGGTCAAAGGTGATAAATTGGTCTGTTACTAGTGGTGGAACTGTTGTTAGTCCCAACAATACAATCCAAGGTGGTTTAGACTTTGCCACAGTAAAACCTGTGGGGACAGGAGCAAATCCAATTATTGATGGACTGCTGTTTGAAGTTAATGGACCGCCATTAGAGTTCAAAGATTTTCGGTTAGTTGCCAATGCAGCGGGTGCTGTAGACCCAGCAGCTCGCGCAAGTGCAAGCTGGCGTGGATATCCTTCCTTGTCTGATCCTGGTGGGAATTATCCCGGCGACCAAATGTCTTTATCTTCTTCTTGGTGGTTTCTTGCTACTAATTCAACGTCAAGTTATGCCTACGAAAAGTTTATTGGGTATGTCACTCGATATGCTGGTGGCTATGGTAATCCTGATGGTGGAATTGGTGCACTCATCCCTGATGACTTTGAATTTCGCTTTACTGAAAAGGGGAGTAAAATGTTTGATTGGTGGGGAACCGAATTATTATCAGACAGCCCATTAGAAATATGGAATATTGGTGATATTTCAGATCCGTCTGATGATTTCCAAATGTTTGCAATTTTTGATGATGCCAATGGCAATGGCGTATGGGATTTGCAACAAAAAGATAGCCCAATGTCTGGCGCTTCGAATGATCCCATGACAGAAGGACTTTATATATTGGAACATATGGACAGAGCACCAGGAACAGCTGGTTATGATGCGCTCGTAGCAGCTTTTACGGCGGATCCTATGCATGGCGGTAATTATCCATGGGCAAGCGGACCTGGCTTACCTCTTGCCGGGGCAGGACAAACTTCACGCGCCATGATGATGAATATTGCATTTATCGATTGGAATGGTGGTGATGTAACAGCTGACCCATGGGTCACAAAATCACCATATCCTGAAACGGGATCAGTTTTCCAAATGATTACGACCAAACCCAATAGCGCTTCTGATGTGTTTACAGTTCAGACAGGGGATATGAAACCACAAGCAAAAACAGTTGCAGTTTCAGATGTAAGCGTATGGCCCAATCCATACTTTGGTTATAATCCGGAAGAAAGAAATCCTGTAGACCAACAAATGCATTTCACACATCTGCCTGAATCAGGTAGTTGGAAAATTCGCATTTTTGATTTGGCTGGAAACCACGTTCGTACAATTAATGGATCAAACGTTGGCGATGGATCTCAATTCTCTGTATGGGATTTGAGAAATGATTTCGGAGTTCCTGTCGCGAGTGGTATGTATTTAGCGCATGTGGAATCCGGTAGTGAATCAAAAATTCTTAAATTGGCAGTTGTTCAGCCTGAACAACGCCTGGATCGATATTAAACGAAGATAGTGAGGAAGTTATAATCATGAAAAATACTACAATAAAGGTCTTCCTAAGCAGTGTCTTCCTAATAGGCGCATTATCAGCTGGGACGATTAAATCTCAAGGACAAGCAGGAGCAACCCAGCTCCTCATTCCTGTCGGTGCCTTATCCATAGCCACTTCTGGAGCCAATGGTGCGACAGTTTTGGGTGTAGATGCACTCTATCTTAACCCCGCTGGTATTGCGGGATTTATAGGGGGATTTCAAGGAACCGCTTCAACAATGAGTTATATAGGAAATATTGATATTTCCAATGCAGGGTTTGTTACGAATCTAGGAGCAAGCGGCTCATTTGGTATTTCTGTAAAATCTCTAGACTTTGGAGATATTCCAGTTACGACAGCTCAGGCGACTGAAGGAACCGGTGAAATGTTTTCACCTAATTTTCAGACAGTCACGGCAACATATGCAAAATCATTTGCAGATCGGGTTCGTTTTGGTGCCTCATTGAAACTAGTTTCTGAACAAATCATAAATACAAAAGCAAGTGGTACTGCCATTGATATGGGTGTCCAATATCGATTTGCAAATTACCCACTGGCTATTGGCGTTACGCTGAGCAATCTTGGTAATCGCATGGAGTATGAGGGATCAGACTTAGAACAGACCTTAACGCCTTCGGAATCCCAGTCTGGATCAAGCGTAGAACGATTCCGGGTGAAAAGTGAAGCCTTTGATTTGCCGGCAAAACTGAATGTGTCGCTGAATTATGCTGCTATGGATGGATTGAATCTTATGTGGGCCTTTACAAATAATTCATTTTCAGCAAATACACAAAGTTTTGCTGCTAAGTATTCATTTGGACCCGCATGGGTGGCTGGTGGAATGGAATCCCGTTTAGTTGGAGATTCCAAACCATCAGAAATTTCGAAGGATAATTGGAGTGAGGCCGAATCTGAAGCTAAAAATAATCTTTTTGGCGCAACATTTGGTGCTGGTGTGACTGTTCCGGTTGGTGGTATGAACATAGGTATCTCATATTCAATGCGGTCACTTGCCCGATATTTTGAATCAAATCAAGTCATGCAGTTATCTGTAGAGTTTTAGAAAAAAACAAAAACAAATTATCAGATAAAAAAGGCCCTGTGTTTACAGGGCCTTTTTTATTTATTCAATAGTTATTTAAAAATGGAATTTAATAGAGGATAAAGTTTTTTGTAGGACATGTTCTGCCCAAAGTAATATTCGCCCTTAGCGTCTTGTAATATCAATTCCCAGTGGAGGTGAGATTCTTCTCGCGTCCCCATTGTGCTGGGTTTTGTCCCCGTATTGCCGGATTGGGCAAAAACATCTCCTCGTTTTAGTTTATATCCCGGTTTTATTTTTTTGTTTATATGGGATAAATGCGCATAAATGGTAATCGCACGAAATCCCGGAAAAAGATCGAACCCATGATCGATAAAGACAGCTTTCCCTAGTAAAATATTATTAAAAATATCGGAAGGTGTGCGACCTAATTTTGCAGCTCTTTTTAAAACGTCAACTCTGAATTCTGCAGGTATTTCCTTGTAATTTAAATCAGAACGTGAAATTATGCCATCTGCAACAGCCCTAACGGGTGTTCCCCAATTAGAGAAAAAGTCAATACCACGATGAACACCTGATCGATAAGCTCTGGGGGCATTTGGCAACCGTGAAGCTTTTTTAGGAATATACAGCCCTTCACACGGAAGCATTAATAAGGTTTTGGGAATTAATAAAGAAAAATCGGGAATATTACCGCCCCTATCAAATAATGGTTCCATAGGCGCACCCACCCCTATTTTTGATAAACTATAGCGAATTTGGGGTAACACAACGCTTGTGTCTACAGAATAGGTAATCACGGACCTGTTCTTTTTGTTTTCTATATGGGTTAAGGAAGGATATAACATTTTGTTCGTTAGGGTTTCAGTAAGATAATCACCTAACATTGTGCGCGTTGAATCATGTAATTCTGGTTGGATACTATTGAGAAACGTTTCCCATGAAATAGGTTGTTGTGCAATTTTGGATAATGAATCCAATCCTATGAGTAATGGATCAATGGTAAGTATAGTAGAATAACCATCATCGGATTTGACAATAGAAGGGGTGATAATTTCAACCGCCAAATCCTCTTTAGAAATATTTGGGTTCATTGGTGGGGTACAGGCCAAAATTCCCCATATAAGTAAAAATAAAATTTGTTTCACCGATTTAACTCAGGTTTGTAATTGCGTCAATCCCATCAATATATATTTGATCAGGTGGACCGATAATAGTTGAATGGCAAATATCGGAGAAGATTGATGATGTCTCATCTAAATCATCAAACCCATTTGAAAAGAGCAATTGAATTGTAGAAATATCTGAAGCCTTTATGGCATCTAATATTGAGTATTCATATCGGGCCCAGGCCATTGGCGCAAAAAGAAAGCCATCAGCCCAATTACGATTACGTTGGATAATATTTATCGCCTGAAAGGCCTTATGAGTTTGAATGATCTTAAGGGTGTGATCCGTATTACGGACATGACGACGCAGGGCGGTATTGATCTTATCCAGAGTGATTCGTTTGCCTCCTTGAGCGGACATTGTACCGAGAAGATTAAGATTTGGACCGTGTAGGATAAGAATATTCATATTCGGAAAACAGGTAAAAATCGCCTGAATTATAGCGTAAATTTACAATCACAGTTTCTTGAAGGTGGGATACATTTTATCATCTTTGATTTTATTCGGGGAAATATGCATATAGCAAAAAAATTCTTCACAATCTATACACTCCTTTTAACCTTTATCGTTGGGCAGGTGCAGACAATTACCGGTTATGTAATTGATGGCCGGACAAATCAGCCTATTATTGGGGCGAATATACTTGTTGTTGGCACAGAATCAGGATCTTCTTCAGATGAGGCCGGAAAATTTTCCATCAAATGGTCTGGAGTTTTCCCAATCAAGGTTAAAATCACTCATATCGCCTACGAAGCCTTGGAGCAATCCATTAACAATAGCGGCACTTATTCATTCCGTTTAAACCCCACTGTTTTAGAGGGACAGGAAGTTAATATTACCGGTTCCCGGGGCGAAGCTGAAAAGGATATTTCCAGCGCAGTGGAAATCGTTACGGTGCGGAAAGCTGAAATTCGCGGTATACGGGATATCAGTGAAGTCCTGCGGGAAATGGAAGGGGTTACGATCGCCACATCCACAACGGGAGAACAACGGGTGAGTATTCGGGGGAGCAATCCCAACGAAGTGTCCGTTTATCTGGATGGTATAAAAATGAATCGTTCCCTAGACAATGAAGCCAATTTGGCCCTGATTGACCTGACAGATCTGGAGCATGTAGAAGTGGTTCGTGGGGGTGCATCTACATTGTTTGGCGCTGGTAATTTTGGTGGTGTCGTACTGATGCGATCTAACAAACTGGACCATAACTACTTTCAGGTATTGAGGAGTATAGGTATCACCAACAAGAGTGATCAGGATTTGTCCGGTGCAGTTTCAGTGAAAGCTGGCCCTATGTCTTTAGGTGGTCGATTTTCTGGGAAGTCGAGGCTCTACGACGGCCGCACGCTGTATACAACTTTGTTCGAAAATTTTGCCACTGAAATTGAAACAGAAAAGTTGGCTGGAACCGTGCGTTTTATTCAGCAGGAAAATACTATCGAATTTAAATCTGGTGGAATACGTTCAGCGGATAAAATGGATTCCCATCAATTTCGCTTAAAAGGGGATTTGCCTTATTTCAAAGGATTTGACCTTCAGTGGGGCCGTAGAAACTGGTATTGGAATGACCAGTTCTTTACCAATGTTTCCCGCATTCTTGAAGATAGTTCGTCCACAATGCGCCTGTCAAAATCATTCGAATGGAAAAATTTAAATGGTACAATTCAAGTGGAGGAGGATAGACAATATTTTGCCGGTAATCAAATTTTCACCGACAGTTATTCATCCCGGAATTGGACTGATGTGGCTGAATTGCGACAACGGGACAGGGGTTGGGCCGGCGTTTTGCGTTTCGACCAAAAGAATCCCGTAAGTGACATTGATTTTGTTCGTTTCGAATTGGGAACGCGCTCCAGTAAATCTATCTATGATCATGACCAGGAGATTATGGTTTATGACAGTACCGTTTTCAAAGAGCGAATCCTCTACAATATCCAGGAAAACACACCCCTTAAAACCTATCGATTGGGAATTTCTGCCGAGGGTAGAATGGCCACAGGAAACAAGTTCAGCCTTTTCTTCAATCAGGGAAGTAATCACAGGACGCCCACGCTGAATGATAGGTTTCTGTGGGGAATAGGCTTGGATCAATTGCAAGATTATTATACGCGGTTGCAGCGTACACAGCCATCTCACCCAGAGGCCCAAGCGGTTCATGAGCTTAAGATTCAGGATGTGAAACAAATTTTGGCATTAATGATGGGCGGGTTAAAACGAGAATATGTAACTACCACAGAATTGAGCGCAAAATTAAAAGCGGATCAATTAAATACATCTGTTTTTACAAGCATGGAAGTTGGTCTTGGTATTTTCCGAAATTCATACTTGGATAAGGTGGCTTACCGTGTGATTCCTGGAGAACTCTTAGCCCCATTCAATACAACTACGGCTTGGATGAACGGTCTAGAGGTTAGCGCAAAATCCTATGCCTGGGACAACAGTTTTCAAATGGGTTTGAATATGATGTGGCTTTCTCCCAGCGACGCCAACGTATTCCCGGATAAACCATCCAGCCGAAGCAATTTTATAGCAGATTACAGGAAAGGGTGGGTGCATATTAACCTGAGCCATATTAAACAGGGGCCCCAGAAATATATGCGGGGCGGTGTCCTATTAAACCAAGATGAAGTCATTAGCAACACCAATGTTACCGTCAGCTTGAATAAAAGATTTTGGCTCCTGGATTTTACCCTGAGTTATGCTGTAAGAAATCTTTTTTCAAACACGGCTGTTATCGTGGACGCCAACAATATTTCTCCCGACGGATCCTTTAATTATTACGATGCTCATCGTCGATTATTATCATTTAAAATCAATCTAGCAGAGTCAAAATAATTATGTCGAAATTAACTTTTATCCTATTATTTATCTTCGGAATTATGAGCTGTGAATCTTTTAATTCTAAAGAAGAAAAGGAAGCACCGTTTACCTTAGCGATTGACCACAATATTACACGCATTACGGATTCAGCTTATGTGAACCTAACTTGGGATGAAATAAGTATTCTGGGGTTTAATCGCTGGGTTATCGAACGAAAAAAAGAGGGTGAAACACGGTGGTTTATAGCAGGTGAAATTGATAGCCGTTTAACGACGAATTTTCAAGACGTAATCTTTGACGACGAAAACCTATTGTACCGCGTTGCCGTGGAAGATACCAATGGTAATATGAAATGGGCCGAAGCAACCATTGAAATTCCGAAGACCAAATATCTAATGGTCCCAAAAGAACAACGTACACCTAAAATTGCTTTTGAAACACCATTGATTGATGATGGTGATTCCATTTTTGTAAGTTTTGGGGAATACCATGATGCTTTGAAAATGATGGGAAAAAATGTGGTGATAAAATCCATGGAAGGATATAATAATACCTTTTTATTCCATCGTGTGGAAATGAGTGAGGGCACACTTAATGGTTTTTCCATTTCTGATGGTCTTGGTGCAGAAAAGGACAATGGCGGCGGAATTAATGCTATGGGAGATGCGGTTATTAAAAATTGTTTTATTTGGAATAACCGCACCGGTCAGAACGGCGGCGGCATATTTTTGAAGGATAAAGCATCATTATTTAATTCAATTTTATATTCTAACTATTCTGGAGTTTCAAATCATAATCTATATATTTCAAATGCAAGCGGCAGTGTGATCAATAATACATTTGTGTTAAGCGATGCAGATGAGGGCAACAATGTAACCGCCTATAACCTAAAATCGGGGTTTATATTTTTGAACAATATAATGCTTTATGGAACCACCTTTGCACTAGATACAACTATCACAAGCCATAGTTCAGTTATCATTGATTATTCCAGGATGGATTCAGTTTCTATTTCAGGGCCAAACCTGATTATGGATGACCCAAAATTAATTGGTCTTGATCTTAGGCCCCCCGCATTTTTCCTTTCTAAGGACTCACCCTGTATACATGCCGGGCATCCGGATGAAAAATATAATAATCTAGATGGATCCCGAAATACAATGGGCGCTACAGGGGGCCCCGGGGGTCAGTTAGAATGAAAATAAAACTAAGCATAATTTTTTTTTACACCATTTTTATTGGATGTGATAAAATATTCGATACAAAACCATCGAATAATAATAATCTTTTTGTTGTTGAAGCAGAAATGGATGGAAATAAAGTTGTAACCTCCCTCAATGTAACAATTTCTTGGGATGAGATTATGGTTGATAAGTTTTCCCACTATTTGGTTGAAAAACGAAATCTGGGTAGCACATGGTCTATCATGAAAAAAATTGAAAACAAGATTCTCACCAAACTTAACGACAAGATATTTGATGATGTAAATGTTGATTATCGAGTGGGTGTTTTTGATGAAAGCGGAAATGTTCGCTGGGCTCAAACCACATTAGAAGTTCCACCCACAACCTATGTTTTTGTCCCTGACGAATATAGCAAAATTATTTCTGCTTACAATTCACACGTTATAGATGATGGGGATACTGTTTTGGTCAATCCTGGACAATATGATGAGTATTTGCTATTATCTAATAAAAATGTAACAATTCAGGCCGTGGAAGGATTCGAACAAACCACGATCAATGGTTACCCCAACTCACTATATGCTACCTTAAGAATTTTTAACGGTTCTGTGGAAGGATTTACTGTAAGAAGCGGACATTCAGATGAGAACGGTGGCGGTGTTTATTTAAACCGAACAGGTAGGTTAAAAAATTGTTTTATTACTGAAAATATTGCCGAAAAAAATGGTGGTGGTGTTTACCTAACAGGTGAAGCTTCCCTATATAATAACATATTTGAAGCAAATATCAGTGGAGGCAATGGGTTGAATCTATTTATCTATAACGCTTCAGGATCCATTATTAACAATACATTTGTTTCCAATGCAGACACATCACGCAAAGCGAATATTTATTTTACAGGAAATAATGAAGGATTGAACTTCCAGAATAATATTGTTTTCGGCTCAGATCCGGGCTTTGCTGCACTGGGAAAAGAGAATATTGCTGGAGTAAATGTAAAGTACTCGCTGATGGATTCCATATTTTATTTACAGTGTAGTCCAATTCGTCGTCAAGTTTATTGTGATTCGACCATTGCATTCATGGATTCAACAAATATTGTTAATAATCCGTTATTTGTCGGTTTCAATAACGGTAATGATTATTTTGATTATAGTGTGCAGTCAGGATCCCCGTGCTTGCATGCAGGGAATCCCAATGAAGTATATTTTAATAAGGATGGTTCCCGAAATACCATGGGTTTTACCGGAGGACCCAATGCAAGGTGAATTATCGCATTGGGACCAAATGACCGATAATATAGCCGATAATTATTCCAGTCAATAACGCCAATGTTAAAACGCGAGATTTGGTGAATTCAGCACGATATCCTTTTTTAATTGCGACGGCACCCACAAAATACCCCAACGCATTCAATATCCAGAAAAATGGGATGGCAAACACTTTGACAATAAATGGGCCGATTAATGGGACCGCAGCGATTAATACAGCCAACCCAGCAAACGCTTGGGTGAAAATACCAATAACAACGGTACCAAAAAGAACAACTTTCTCATCGATCCCCAGCTTTAAGGCGACACCAATTGCTATAATAATTGCTGTCCATATTAAAATGGGCCGTTGGTAGGTTTTGAAAAATGGTTGCGTAGTCATTGAATAAGAATTTCGAAAGGGAAGCCGTTTGCATTCATTTCTACCCGGATTATACGATGATTTCCATTTTGTTCCACCCAGATTTGACGAACACCATCAGGGTTCGAAACATATTTCATTAAACGGTCAGTATCGGTTAAAAACCCCCCTGTTTCATCTATGCCTTTTAAGTCTAATCTAAAATGATTACATATTATATTTTTGGTTCCAATTTTTATTTCTTCAGTACCTGACCACAGAAACCGTCCCAACATTGACTTCCCCTCGTGATCAACCTCAAACCATTG
>JABGZQ010000091.1 GCA_018674655.1 Fidelibacterota bacterium
AGTTACAACCACTACTTTTGGATTCAAGTCAAGTAGAAGATTAAACATCAATGCTGTTGCATAAAGAGTTACACCCAAGCCAAATGCTGTTACAATTCCCCAAATCACCGCAGAAATAGTACGTACACTTTGATTATACCTGGCGCCTAGCCATTCTGGGATTGTACTCACTTTTGATTTCCAAAACATGGGTATGAACAAAAAGGCACCCACAATCATAACAGGTACACTGCCCAGCCAATCATAATTGCCTAAAACGATTCCATATAAATAAGCCGCTCCAGCAATTCCGACCATATCCACAGCTCCAATATCTGTTACAACCAATGACATACCAATGGCCCACCATGGTAAAGATCTACCCGCGAGAAAATAGTCGTCTCCGGATTTCATTTTTCGTCCAATGTACATACCGAATAAGACTGTACCAATCAAGTAAACTATGATGATAAAATAATCAATGCCACCCAGTGCCATAATGATCCTTTTCTATTTTTTTCTGAGAAAGTAAGCTGTATTACATTTTATACGAGAATCGAATTCCCAACAATCTGGGTTGTCCCCATAATTGTTCTACAAATCCAAGATATCCATTCGTTCCTTGAGAGATAATATACTCCTTATTCAGAAGGTTTTCACCCCAAACATATAATCCCCAGGATTCCTGTTCAATTCCAAAATGTCCATTCACCAGAGTTCGGGCATCATCCCTCAATAAATTCGCATCCTTATCCGTCGTGAGTTGTGACAATTTTTCACCGATATAATCGCTACGCAGTTGGGAGACAAACATTTTTTTACTATTGATTGGTAGTCGAAAATCTGCCATCAAACTCCAAGACTGTTTTGGGTAGGTACTGATATGGTTTCCTGAAAAGTCGTTATCTAAATCGGTGAAATCTTCTCCAGTATCATAGTTACCATTTCCATTAGAATCCGTATACGATTCACCCTCATTCCAATACCCATTAAAATAACCATCGTGAAAATCATTATAAACCGCTTCAACAATACCATAGCCACCCACCAATGTTAGGGCATTATCAAATAATCGAGCTGAAACTTCTAACTCTAACCCAGTTATAGTGGCGGATGCTGCATTGCTGATTAAGTATCCTTCAAATAAATCTTGAAACTGACTTACTTGCATATTTTTATATTCCATTTTAAATAATGCCGCATTCAAATAGAGTGTATTCGAATAATTTCCATATTTAAATCCCAATTCATAATTGGTAATATATTCAGGTTTAAATGGTTCAGATAATGCTTTCATACTCGACACATAATCCATATTAAATCCACCACTTTTATATCCTTTTGATAGGGTACCATAGATATTTAAACCATCGGATATGGCATATTTTATATTCATTGATGGGGTGGTTGCATGCCATGTTTTTGTACTGTCAAAATACCCAATCGGGTTTCCATCACTATCTAGTTCTGATGGTACATTTATATAACCAAATGTTTGAATGCCCTTTTGCTTATATTTGAAATCCATTTTATCATTTGAATATCGAATACCAACAGTTAAGAATAATTTTTGAAGGAGTTGAAAATCTATTGATCCGTAAACACCCATGGATGTTGTGTTGCCGCTTCCCTCTGGTTTAACGACTAAATCTGTATAGTTTTTAGCAATAAACATGGGGATACCTGCGGCATAATAAAAGAATAATGGCTTTGGATATACGGGACCAGAAAGAAAATTATATAGATTATAATAATATACTCCCCCTATCCAAGAAATCTTGTCGTTTTGGTTAGACATGAGACGAAATTCACCCGTATACTGTTTTCCTGTATTTAGCCAATCACCTGTGAGTATATCCAATGCAGTTCCATCTTCATCATTAAACCAATTCACCTTTGCATTCCGTATTGAAAAAACTGAGATTAATTGAAGGTTCTCATTTAATCTATAATTGGTGTTTAGCGTGGCGCTATAAATTTCCTTATTTGATATACTTGTGGTATCATGATTATATGAATATTTCCCATCATCAGTGATATCGATTGACTTCAGATTATAATACAATGAATCCAAACGCTTATTATCAAAGTTTGTGCTACTACTCGAAATACGATAGTCTGATATATGTCCACCGATTTTAGTTAAATCTTCATTGAAAAAATCCATATTAAAATCAATGGTCAATTTTGGCGTTGGTAAAGCCCGAATGGCAACTCGCCCCCCTAAATTATTCTTATATTTTTCTGTTTTGTTATTAAAAGCATTTTTTAAATAGCCATCATAATTGAATGAATACCCTGAAACTCTACTATATATTTTATCAGATATCTTATAGTTTGCAGACCCTTTTAACTTTTGATAGCCCATTTGTCCTGTTTCAATAAAAATAGAGGCCCGATTGATTGGGGTAGGCTTTACGGTAATCAGATTAATTGCACCAGAAACTGTATTTCGTCCGAATAGGGTGCCTTGGGGACCTCGTAAAAATTCCACTCTTTCCATTTCGATGACATCAGCTACTATAAAGTTTGGATCTCCCATAATAACACCGTCTATATAAATGCCTTCAGCTGTGGACATACCGGGATTTCTTGATCCACCAGAAATACCCCGAATATTAAATTCTGTATTAGACTGCCTTTCCGTCGCATAAACATTTGGGACCATTGCCGTTAAATCTTCGATAGACGTTGCGCCCATTTCTTCAATTGTTTCTCCACGCACTGCAACCATAGAAATAGGTACATCCTTAATGGACTCCTCTCGTTTCCTGGCCAAAACAGTAATTTCGTTCCCAAATAGATTTTTCTGTTTCAAACTAAATAACAACCCTGTTATTTTATCATTGGGATAGAATGATTCACGTTGGGTATGATAACCGATATAACTAATTACCAAAGTAAAATTGTCTGCTGCATTAACAGTAAAAGAGAATTCACCGTTCTCATTTGTGGCCGCCCCTACGCCAGTACCTTCAACAATTATATTGGCGCCAAATAGAGGTAAATTATTTTCATCGTTTACTTTCCCCGAAATATTTTGAGCATACAATCTGCCCATTAAAACAAAAAGTAATAAAACACTGCTTATCAAATGTGCATTTTTTGTTGTCATCACAATCCCTTTATTATTTTCTCCTATCATTATAGGAAGAAAAGTAAATAGATTCAGTCAGTCAACCCAAATATAATTATAGATTCTTCCTAATATAGCATTAGGTTGAAATATTGAATAGATTTAATCAACATCAACTTATAAATCGAAAAAAAATGAATACAAAAAAGATTTTCACCCTTATTTATATAATCGGATTTTTATTCGGGCAAGAGTCCGTAAATATTCCATTTTTTGAACAGGAGAAACGTGCATTTTTTCTTGAAGGTAAAAATGTATATTCAGTGGCCACAACAAAAACGAAAGATATTTACGTAGGGACAGATTCCGGGTTATTTATCCAATTGGAATCAGAAAAAGATTGGAACAAACTTTCCCTAAATAACCAACCCGTAGTACTTCTATCTGCAAAAGGAACAAAAATCGTAGCTATTACTGGAGAACTAAACGACAATATTTTAACAAATGGAATGGCCTACTTCATAAAAAATAAAGTTGTTTCCCAAGCAATCTCGCTTCCAAAGAATATGCATCTAAACGTATTAGAGACAGATTTAGTATTTTCTAATCAATTATACCTTGGTGGTAAAACAGATTTATTCGTTGGAAAAATAAAGAAAAATGATAAACATCTCGCTCTAAAATCCATGAAAACTCCAAGCGGAAACATTCGACAAATTACGGTTCAATCTGAAAAAAATGTGTTTGTAGCCACTGCTCAGGGCTTGTATAAAAAAACAAGAACAGGTTGGAATACAATTCAACCACATGATGACACACGAAGCTGGGCTTTAGCTGACTGCCGTTCAGTGGCGATGGATTCGAAAAATAGACTTTGGTTTGCGAGTCCACAAGGTGTGGGTGTGTTGGATAAAAAAGAATGGATACTTTACGAAGGTAAAGATGGACTCCCTTATAATGATTTCACCAAAATGGCCGCGGGACAAAACGGTGATGTGTGGTTTGGAACTACAAAAGGGGCAATCCACTTTGATGGCAAAACATGGGAATATCGTCAAGGGAAACGGTGGCTACCAGATGATCATGTAAATGATATTGTCGTGGCAAAAGATGGATCTGTTTGGATTGCAACATCTAAAGGATTGAGCCATATTTATAAAGAAAAAATGACCTTGGCGGAAAAAGCTAAGTTTTATGAAGATGAAATTGATAAATACCATCGCAGAACACCTTACGAATATGTATTGGATGTAAATCTTCCAAAAGCTGGAGATAAGTCAGATTGGGTTCAGCATGATAGTGATAATGATGGTCTTTGGACAGGCATGTATGGTGCCGCAGAATGTTTTGCCTATGCCGCCACCAAAGATCCAAAAGCGAAAGCTCGTGCCAAAAAAGCATTCGATGCATTAAAATTTCTTGGTGATGTGACTCAAGATGCACCTATTTCTCCTCCGCCTGGATTTGTAGCTCGAACTATCCTCCCTACCAGCGGACATGACCCAAATATTGGGCGAGTAGAAAATGATATTCGGAAACAAAAAAATAATGATACTCTCTGGAAAGTATATGAGAATAGATGGCCAAAGGATAAAACGGGTAAATGGTATTATAAGACAGATACAAGTTCAGATGAATTGGACGGTCATTATTTCTTATATGGATTATATTATGATTTGGTAGCTGAAACTGAAGATGAAAAGGAACGTGTCCGTGCTCATATAAAAAAATTAACAGACCATTTAATTGATCATGATTTTCAATTGGTTGATCATGACGGGAAACCTACTCGATGGTCTCGTTTCAATCCCTATGAATTGAATCATGATAAAAATTGGTTTGTTGAACGTGGGCTAAACTCTTTAAGTATGTTATCCTATTTATCTATTACCCATCATATTACAGGTGATGATAGATATCGTGAATTATCTAATATGCTTATTGAAGATCATGGATATGCACAAAATATGACAGACCAAAAATTCAACCGCGGTGTGGGTACGGGAAACCATTCCGATGATGAAATGGCATTTATGTCTTACTATCATTTAATAAACTATGAAACAGACCCAGAATTAAAATCTCGCTATGCATTTTCTATGTATATGAATTGGATGCTTGAAGCACCTGAACTTAATCCGTTTTTTAATTTTGCCTTTAGAGCCGCAACGGCCAGTGAAGATTTTGTAGATGCTTGGGGGACTTATGACTTAGAACCCCATCCCGAATGGTTAGATGAATCAATGGAAACACTAATTCGTTTTCCCCTAGATAGGCTTAACTGGAGTCATACCAATAGCCACAGGACAGACATTCAAAAATTGCATTCCTGGAATCGAACGTTTGATCAGGAAAATAATAGTCGAAAAGGATATCGCGTAAATGGCAAAGTATTCCCAATAGATGAAAGGCATATAAATCATTGGAATCACGATCCTTGGAATATGAATACAGGTGGAAGTGGGACAGAATTATCCACCGGGATGGTATATCTTCTCCCTTATTACATGGGCCTTTATCACGGATTCATAAATGAATAAAATTAAAATTATTTTTTTTGTTATAGTACTTTCTATTGAATTCATCCTTCCAAAGGGAATTACTAAAACACCTATTTTCCCTTTTCAAAATCAACATGTTCATGGGAGTAGTATTATTGAAGCGCCTAATGGTGATTTACTTGCATGTTGGTTTTA
>JABGZQ010000081.1 GCA_018674655.1 Fidelibacterota bacterium
CTTTTGGATCAACTTGAGTCACGCATCCATCCCCGCCACTCCATGGATCGATCCATAAATATTTCCATGGATCATGTTTATGCGGATTCCATTCCTTCGCTGGCCCATAGACTGTAGCGTTATCCTGAACACCGCCGTAAATATTATAAGGCTCCTGATCATCCAAAGTGATATCATAGAATTCGCCTGTGGGGATATTATTAAGGTGCAGCCAGTTTGCTCCCTTATCATAGCTGACATATAGACCACCGTCATTACCCAATGCTAAATGATTTGGATTGAAAGGATTGATCCATAATTCACAATGGTCCAAATGAAGGGTTTGAGCCGGGCTGGGCTGCAGATGCTGAATATTGCCCCCGACAGTCCTAAATGTTTTACCCCCATCCATGCTATGCGCCATGCGCACGCCAAGCGAGTAAATCTCCTCATCATTTTTTGGATTCACATAAATATCTGCAAAATACCACCCGATGTTATTACCGGGGAAAATGCGCAGTGTATCGTTATGAGATCTTTTCCATGTAACGCCCCCGTTCATTGACTGATAAACCTCAGCGGAATTTCCTTCAGTCTCATTTCTATTATCTATCAACGCATAAACTTTTTGTGCATTTTGGTAAGAAACAGCTAGACCAATTCGCCCAATTTTCGGTTTGTCCGGCAACCCATTTTTCGATCTTTTCCAATTTGATCCACCATCAGAACTGTAATAAATACCGCTATTAGGGCCAAACACGCTTTCCACAATATTTGTATCATCATTGTTCTCCCACATGGAGGCATAGATTATTTTTGGATTAGAGTGGGCGATCACTATATCGTTGGCTCGTGTATCATCATTGACATACAAAACACGCTCCCAATCTTTGCCGCCATTGGTGGTGCGATAAATTCCTTTGGAGGTGCTTTTAGACCAAAATTTTCCCATGGCAGCCACAAATACAATGTCCGGATTAAGTGGATGAACTGCTATCTCGCCAATATGCCAAGTGTTTTCCAGCCCTAAATGTGCCCAGGTCTCCCCGCCGTCATCTGAGCGGTAAACACCGGTACCCGGCATAGTAAAATTTCTGTTTTTGCGCAGGCTCTCGCCAGTACCTAAATACAAAATTTCAGAATTGGAAGGGGCTATTGCAATATCACCAATACCCAAGGTCGGCTGGTTTTCAAAAATGGGTTTCCAATCCAACCCATTATTCGTGGTCTTCCACAAATTGCCTGATCCAAAAGCAACATACATGGTTCCCGGCTGATTCGGATCGCCCTGTAAGGCTTCTACGCGTGCGGAATTTGTGACTGGTCCCGCTGAAATCCATTTTACCTGAAAAGGTGTGTTCTCTTTCGCTTTTTTATATTCTTCAAATGAGGAAAACAGCGGATTTTCTGATTCTTGCGCAGTAAGAAAATTGCTCAAGAACAACACTGCTAATGGCCAAAGATATTTCATACGCTCAATGAATAATAATTAAGTAGCAATAGTTCGATAAATATCATCTCTAAAGCTTAAAGAGGATTGCTGATAATATTATGTCAGCAGATTATATGGTTGTAAATAAAAATAGAGAAACCAATCATGGAAGGATTAGGAAAGGATTTGCTACCCCGAAAGCTTACCCGCCAACAGCAACCATCCCCTTGCATCATTATTGGCAGGATCCAATTCCATTGATCGTCCCCATGCGGCTTTGGCCATTGCAGATTCTTCCATTTTCCAATAGGTAATACCGAGACCCAAATAATTTTCTGCATCGGTTGGTTTTAACTCAATCGCCTCCTGATATGCGGCCAAAGATTCTCGAAACATACCTTTATCTCGATAATAATCTCCTAATGTTCGCATGGAACCAGGCAACCATTGTCCTGAATTTTTGTTAACGCTCAGTGCTTTGCGAAAAGCAGTTTGTCCCAATCCAGCTTCACCCACACGATTATACTCTACGGCTAAAATATAGTAGGCTTGAGGTAGTAATGTTCTGACCTCTTGATTATGGGGATCGTAATGAAGTAAATCTTCCCAAGACGAAACTGCACGACCCCATTCGCTGCCTTTAAAATAATTGAGTCCCTGTTTGAATCGGGATGCTGGTTCTGTGGGATTCAGACGAATTGCGTCGCCATAAGTCAAGGCTGCATATACATGTTTTCCCTGTCCTGCGTATAAGTCGCCCAAAGCCACATAAGATTCCTGATGGGTTGGGTCTTTTTTAATGGCCTCTTGATAACTGGCTTTGGCTTTGTCCGGATCTCCCAATCCTTCAAATGCTTTTCCCTTTAAATAAATAAATCCACTTTGTCTAGGAAATAATTCCTGACCTCCCTGGGCCAGTTTTGCCGCATATTCAAAATTTCGATCATCTAAGTTTTTTCGAATGGATTGCATTCTCTGGGCCGGCCCGGTAGGATTTCCTACAGCTGACTTCGCTAAAATATCATCAGATAGATTTCTTTTTTCTTGGGTGCCAAATAAAGTGGCCATGGCTTCAATAGTGGCCCGATGATTGGGTTGGACGTCCATGGCTTCATCAAAAGAATGACGTGCCTTTGTCATTTGTCCAAATCGAGAGTAAAATGACCCCAAATGAAAATGGACATCGGCATTAAATGGATGTTGGGCGGCTAATTTTAAATAAATTTCTTTTGCATCTTCAAAGCGACCACTTCCTTCATAATTTCGCGCCAAATCTACTTGTTTACGAATATCATTGGGTTCGGTCCGGGCAGCATGCTCAAGATCTTTGGTTGAGGGTGCCCGTCGCGTTTCAACACGTCTGATTTTCTTTGATTTTGTATCATCGAGAAAATCAGTTGCCCGGGCGAGATTTCGTGAACTCAGTTCAAAGGCTTCCGCAATATTATAAATATCATTGGCGTACTTAACTGGGCTTATGTTTGGAATATCTGAAAGTCGAGGTACTTTTGCTCTCGTCGCTTTCCCGCTGGCAACTTGGGGGCCTCGTTTTTTCAAAATGGACTGAAGTTGATTTACTTTCTTCTTATTAGACGAAGAGGGATTCAGTTTATATGCTTTCTGATAATCTTTTAGCGCCCCGGCATAATCTTTTTTCTTCGCTTTGGAATTCCCTCTCTTAGCGTAGGCAGTTGCCTGGGCAGCCTTTTTACTTGAAGGTTTTTCCTTACTGGTTTTTTTCCCACCCTGTTTTTTAGCTAAAGAAGTGAGTTGCTGGACTTTCTTTTTATAATTATTGGATGGGCTCAGTTTGTATGCTTTTTTATAATCGGAGAGTGCGCCTCGATAATCCTTTTTCTTCGCTTTGGAATTCCCTCGCTTTGCATATTTGACCGCTTGGGATGCTTTGGCTTTTTTTGATTGTGCCAGTACAATTGAGGAACTATTGGGGACAGGCAAAATCCCGACCAAAGCAATGGCCAGGATAAATCGGGTGGTCCAGAGGTAAATCAATCGCATGATACGGAATCGAATTTACAAAAATCCAACTGTATAGAAAGGGCTATTTTAACGGAATGCAGAGATGGGTACCCATTTGGACATTACGCTCCCCTGCTCCCCACCTTCTGTCCAAGCAAAAAAGAGATGATCTTCTACTTTTTCCATTTGGGGGTAACCGGACACGCGACCCGGTTGAATTTCAGTCACAATCCTTGGGGGTTGCACGTCTCCATTTGTGGATACGATGGCTGTAACAATATCGGTTGTTTCCTCAGCGGTTTCAATCCAACTGACCATCACTTCTGTTTGGCTAATCCAGGTTAAATCGACGCGACCAATCGGCATAGAAAGATCCACACGAATGGGCACATCAAACGAAGCACCTTCATTATGAGAAAATGCCAAATTAACTGTGGGTGTTTCATTGGGGGAAGTATACCATGCAATAGCCACATTATTACCATATTCAGCCAGCATGGGTCCATTCACGGGACATCCACCGATAAGCCAATTATCGTCATACACGGGATAGGGATCGAACCACTTACCATCTGCATAACGAATGATATTTATATTCCGAATTTCTTTTTCTGACCGATCACGATAGGCAATCAACACACTATTGTCTGTACGGATTGCACTGGTGGGGCAACATTCACAGGTGCGTGAATCTATCATGATTTCTGGCCCTAATTGACCATTGTTCATCGATGAACGGTAAAGCGCCATATCACCCATAGTATGGGTGACGGGATCATAGGCACCCATATGCCGGCCATCCAACCAGACAAATCCAACAGATTCATCCTGTTGTTGAAAAAATGATAAAAACCCATGTTCGCCCTTCGGATCCATATCCCCATGTGGGATTACCGATTTAGACCATGATTTACCCCGATCGGTTGAATGAGAGATTTGAACATTATAATCGAAGGGTGCCTTCCCACTTTTTTGGAGCCAATGGGCCACCAAATTATCTCCATCTACTTGATAAATAGATGGAAAGTCTGCCCAATTCACAAAGTAGGGATCACTGGCTGTAATAGATTGACTTTCTGTCCATGTTCCTTTCGAAAATTCAGACCATTGCAATGCCCAATTTGTAGAATCAACTTTTTCGAACCATGACATAAGGAGGCCACCAGTTTCTGTGGATGATACACGAGGATACCGACTGCCTAAATCCGATTTTGGCAAACCATATTCAGGTGTTGAACACCCAAAAAGAAATAGGGATAGAAGAATATTTTTTTTCAATGTTTTCGCAGAGACGCATCACTATACGTCTCTACATATTAATTTTTCATTGGGGACCTTCAGACATCCCCTATGTTTAATTATTGACCTTCCGGTATTTTACAGCAGAGTTCCAAATTGGCATATGCATCGGGATCTGCCTCTTTATCATTGACACCATACCCTATAGATGTAATGGCTTTTTCAATAGTTGGCAAATCAATAAGCGATGCCTTGTAGGTCACCTTTCCAGATTTGCCTTTCAAATCGACTACAATTTTGCTCACGCCGTTCAAGTCTGCGACTGTTTCTTCTACAGTCATTGAACACATCATGCACTGCATAGAGCCCAGTTTCAATTCAGCTGTTTTGGTATCGCTGTTGCAACTGATTAAAAAGCTTATCGCTATTATACTAATGATTGATTTCATTGTATCCTCTTTTTTTGTTTATACATATTAATTTTGCACAATTATTAGTGCGGATATTAGTCCCAATTTTGTTAAATCTATTATTCATTTATCAAATTATTAAAGTCGTTTTTAAACAATAAAAAGATCGAAAAAATAATTATCCCTATTTCTATCCAGAATAATAATCCATTATCCATATAGAATGAAAAATAAGGATTTTGGATCATTTCCCAGATAGGTACTTGTCCTTCTTCTGGTTGAATTTGATATAGGAAATAATCTTTATCGCTGAATGGGTAAAGCCATTTTATTCCCACGGTTCTGGCTGTAATCCAATCCGTAATAAGATGCAGTTGTGTGCCTAAAAATATGCCCAATGAAATTGGTTTGATTTTTTCATTCTGTATTATTCTACCTACAAATACCATGAGGCCAAATATTACAATCCAACATATGGGTGTATGCAAAATGGAATGGTGACCAGCAACGGTTTCAGACATTAAACCGTCCACATCGGGTAAAATAGACGCGATGAGCAACACCGGCATAAACGGCGATATCGTCCAGGACGATTGTTTCATCAATCGTCCCAATATATATCCGGATGCGATGTGAGAGGGTAAAAACACAATTATTTACATGTTTATCATTTACGATTTAACTAGACGCATGGGTTTAAGTTTCATCTTACATTCATTACAAGTTCCGGGTACATCGCTACGTATGTGACTATGGATAAGCATGGGACAACCATAATATTCCATTTGATCTTTGGTAGTAATGACACCAGCCACCAATTTCATATTACATTCAGGACAATTCCCCGCTTCCCGGCTATATACATGTTTATGACTCTCCTTTGGACATGTATAATAGATCAGCCTTTCATTCTCGATTTTCTGAACGGTTTCTGCCTTC
>JABGZQ010000028.1 GCA_018674655.1 Fidelibacterota bacterium
ACCTGGTCCGGAGCCTAATTCTAAGATAGATGAATGCTTAGGAAGAAATACTTTCAACTTTTCAATAAGGCCATGTCCGTTATAGCCTTCAACTATTTTAACATATTCGTTTACTGATTGTTTGGTCAGATAATATTGATTGGTCATATAATTTTATTTTTCATAGAAACTATCATACTGTAAACTAATACGATTTTATTGAAGTTATAATTTCAATTTGAAAGGGTTTTTATGAATAACATAACGATTTTGGTTATGGCAGCGGGAATGGGCTCCAGGTATGGCGGCTTAAAACAATTGGATGCTGTTGGGCCCAGTGGAGAAACCATAATTGATTATTCCGTATATGATGCGATTCAAGCCGGTTTTAATAAAGTGGTTTTTATTATTCGAAAAGATTTTGAGAGCCAATTCAAATCCCAAATTACCGATAAATATGCGGGTCAAATCCAGGTGGAATTTGCCTTCCAAGAATTGAATGCATTGCCCGATGGGTTTCTTTGTCCGGAAGGCAGAGAAAAACCTTGGGGCACCGGCCACGCAATCCTCGCTGCAGAAACGTTGATCCGGGAACCATTTGTTGTCATAAATGGTGATGATTATTACGGTAGAGAATCATTCAATGTGGTATCAAATTATTATAATAATGGTGCAGATAATTTTAGTATGGTGGTTTTTCAATTGGATAAAACATTATCCGTCTTTGGCAGTGTGACTCGAGGATTGTGTACGGTGATGGATGGGGCACTGGAGACTGTGGTCGAAACAGAAAACTTACAACAAACAAAAGATGGTGTATCTTCCAATCGAGATATCCAGTTATATGGAAGCGAACCCGTTTCTATGAATATGTGGGGATTTACACCGATTATTTTTGATTATCTTAATGAAATGATTATTGAATTTTTGGAAAGAGAAGGGCATAAAATGAAAAGCGAATTTCTCATTCCATCGGTCATCAATAACCTCATTCAAAGTGGCCGTGAATCGGTTCATGTTTTGAGAAGTTCTGCATCTTGGTTCGGTGTTACCTATAAAGATGATAAACCATACGTAATGGGTGAAATCCAAAGGTTGATTAATTTGGGCGTTTATCCAAAAACATTATTTTAACATCTATTTTTTATAGTGATTGAATCCATGGATATTTCAGTCGTTATACCCACATTTAATCGTAAACATACACTTCCACGCGCCATTGATTCTGTTTTAAGTCAGTCTATTTCACCGTTAGAGATTCTTGTCATTGATGATGGCTCTACCGACGGTACGAATGCATGGATACAGACTACCTATCCAGAGATCAAATTTATCAAACAGCCCAACCATGGGGTAAGTGCTGCCCGTAATATGGGTATTAAAACTGCAAAGAGCGATTGGATTGCCTTACTGGATTCTGATGATGAATGGCTCCCGGATAAATTAGAAAAACAGGTGGAGATGCTGAACCAAAACCCCGGAATAAAATTTTGCCATACGGAAGAAATTTGGGTTCGAAATGGTGTACAAGTGAACCAAAAGAAAAAGCATCAAAAATATGGAGGAGATATTTTTGAACATTGTCTAGATATGTGCCGAATTTCTCCATCATCGGCCATATTTCACCTATCTATATTGGATGATGTGGGTTATTTTGATGAAGGATTGTCTGTCTGTGAAGATTATGACCTTTGGCTGCGCATTACGGTCAAATATCCCGTTCTGTTCTTGGATGAACCACTAATAATAAAATATGGCGGCCATGAGGATCAACTTTCAAAAGTTTCTGATGGCATCGAGACCTACCGTATTCAAGTACTGGAGAAATTAATTCAGCAAGATTTTACTTTTTCTCAAAAGAAATCCATGGGAAAAATGCTTATTCGAAAGTTGAGAATCTATGCTAATGGTGCTCAAAAAAGAGGGAAAGAACAAGTGTTTAATCAAACCATGAAAAGGATTGATGAATTATCCGACCCATGTTGATTATATTTGGTGGTACTTTTTGAATCACCTGAGGGTGAATCCCATAAAAAATAAGGAGTTATTATGAAGCGTATTTTACGACTATCCGTCATTTTTTACATTATAACCGTTTTTCTAACCGCTCAGGATAAACCAAAATCAATTCTCCCCGGGCCGGATCGATCAGAAGGAGAGGGACCCTTTAAAAGATTGGTCATTCGCGGTGCCACCGTTATTGACGGTTCAGGTGCGCCGCCTCGAGGACCTGTAGATATTGTAATTGAAGGTAACAAGATCACTTCTGTAAGTGGCGTGGGATATCCTGGTGTTCCTATTAATGAAAAACGCCGTCCCAAACCCGGTGATTATGAAATTGACGCCCACGGAGCCTATGTGATGCCTGGATTCGTAGATATGCATACCCATGCAGGGGATCCGCAAAAAGCACCTGATACAGAATACGTATATAAACTATGGTTGGCACATGGCGTAACGACTGTACGTGGTGTTGGATTAGGGTCTCTTGAATTTAGTCTAAGTGAGAAAAAGCGTTCGGCCAAAAATGAAATTACAGCCCCCAGAATTTGGGCCTATCAACGTCCAGGACAGGGGAAGGACTGGAAAGGCGGTTCCATCAATGATCCCGCAACAGCACGAAAGTGGGTGAAATAT
>JABGZQ010000064.1 GCA_018674655.1 Fidelibacterota bacterium
ATGCCCAATATTTTCTACGCCCAGGTTACACCCGACCTCTTTTATATTGGCTTCATACCCGGCGTTTTGGCTACAGTGCTGGGGACTATGCTGGCCGGTCTGGCCATATACAAGCGGGAAATGGCACAATTGTTTAAGGAACTGGAAACATGATCAAGATTCTTATTTCTTTTCTATCTTTTACATTTCTCGTTGCTCAAGCGGATGATATGTCCGTGCAGGATATTATCGAGGCCATGGACAATAACCTGAACGCAAAAAGTCGGATATTAACCAGTAAAATGGTAGTCCACGGCCGGCGCTCCAGCCGTACTATCGAATCCAAGAACTGGGTTGTTGGTATCGATCAGGCGTTTACTGAATATCTTTCTCCTCCTCGGGAGGCAGGAACAAAAATGCTCAAGTTGAATGATAAACTCTGGACCTACTCGCCCCAGACAGATCGGATGATCCAGATCTCCGGGCACATGCTCCGGCAATCGGTCATGGGTTCAGATATGTCCTACAACGATATGATGGAAGACCGCCCCCTCATGGAACTCTATGAAGCCACATTGGAGGGATCAGTAGAGATCGATGGACGAGATCATTGGATTATGTTGTTGGAGGCAAAAGTGAAAGGATTGTCCTATCCCATGCGCAGGGCTTGGATCGATAAGGAATACCTACTCCCTATGAAAGAGGAACTTTACGCCAAAAGCGGCAAGCTTTTAAAAACATCCACCATGGACGGAATAAAAAAGGTACAGGGCAGATGGTTCCCATCCCGGTTTATTTATAAGGATGAACTAAAGCGAAACAGCAAGGGAACGGAATGGTTGATCGATGAAATTACCTTTGATACAGACATACCAGAATCTCGTTTTTCGAAAGCGCGATTAAGAAAGTAAACAAATAAAAAATGAATATGATTACGATAAATATTATCAAATTATTTATATTATTAGGGCAACAAAGCTGTACGTATATTTGTTCGGCGTTATCACTAAGGATTTTATATAGGAGAATATTAATATAATGAAGCACACACTTTTTATTTTACAGATCTTTCTGTTTTCGATTGTTTTCGGACAGAAAAAGAATACAGAAAAACTTCAGTTTGAGTTTGAGGTGGATTCCATAGAACTGCATGTTGGTGAGACGAAAGAACTCACGATTAAACTTCTCAATGAAGATGGAGATCTTTCCAAAAATTCATTTTATGTATTTGGACAGAGACGTGCTTTATCCGTATCCCCCAGGACGAGCGATTCTACGGGTATTGCAACCGTAACCGTCAAGGCCCATAAGCCCGGACGTTTGAGACTCAGCGTTCAAAGTATTACGGTTAAACGCGATGATCGTGTTCGGGATAAGCTCGTAGTCAATGTCCCCTTCCCACCAATTGATCATATTGTATTTAACCAAACGCCAAGAAAACTATATACAGAAACATCCACATCGTTTTCAGTAGAAGTGATCGACGAAGCAGGGCTTACACGAGAGAATGCGGATGTTAAGCTCAAGTCCAGCAATACTGCAGTTGCAGATTTTGATATCTTTGGTAATCTGGAAACAAAACGAACAGGCCGCGTCACCGTATCTGCTACAGCAGAAGGAGTCACCGAACAGTACAATATCCGGGTTGTTAAAAATCCAGTGCGCAGTGTCACCCTATCTGCTGAAAAGGATGAGATTCGTACCGGTGATGTGCTTGTGTTGAATGCAACAGCTTTAAATAGAAGCGATCGTGCTATAGACGATGCGCCAATTACTTATTCTTATATTGGTCAAGCAGATTATGGCAAGTTTGGATTGCCTGCAGCAGGGCTAGTAACGGATGATGGTAGATTTATTGCTGAAACAGCAGGTTTATATACGCTTATTGCATCTTCTGGAGGTTACTCAGCTCAGAAGACAATTAAGGTTGTCCCAAGAAATGTTCAGAAAAAAGCAAAACTTGTTGGCCATGGATTGATATCAGATGTCCTTACAAGTGACCTGTGGGTCTGGGCTGGAGTAGATAAGCATGAAGGAAAAGATTTTGCTGTAACAGGGACATGGGGTTCAAATGGAGAAGCTTATTTTTGGGATGTTACAAACCCAGATAGTATGATAATTATTGATACAATCACAGTTGATGCACGGACGGTAAATGATGTAAAAATCTCTGAAGATGGTCGTGTGGGAGTGATTACTAGAGAAGGTGCCTCAAATCGAAAAAATGGATTTGTAATATTAGATGTAAGTAACCCATATAATGTTACGATATCAGCTGAATATAATGATGATATGACAGGCGGTGTTCACAATGTATTTATATATGAAAATCATGTTTATGCTGTAAATAATGGACGTAAATATGATATTATAAATATTGATGATCCGAAAAATCCCTTTCGCGTTGGTGTTTATGAAATGGATACTCCAGGACATAGCATTCATGACGTATGGATTGAAAATGGTATAGCCTACTCTTCAAATTGGAGCGATGGCGTTGTTGCTGTAGACATTGGTGGGATGAAATTTGATGAAGCTGATCGTTCTCAGTCGCAGTTTAACCCATTGTTAGCAAAAGCAGGTCAAGGTAGTCCCTCAAATCCAATTAAGCTAGCTGAAATGGGAGATCCTACTGGACGTAATCATGCAGCATTCCCTTTTTTAAGTAAGTCAACGGGCAACTTTTATATTGTAGGAGGTGATGAAAATTTTCCTTGGGGCGTTCGCGCAACAAGAGGAGAGCCATCAAACCCAAGAGGTGGGTTTCATTTCTTGAATTTTACAGACCCAGAGAACCCTAAAGAAGATGCGGTATATCAGGTCCCAGAGGCAGGTTCTCACAATATGTGGATATTCGGAGATGTATTAATCGCTGGGAACTATCAAGGAGGATTACGAATTGTAGATATATCTGGTGAACTCCTTGGAGATATTTATAATCAAGGGCGTGAGATTGCTGTATATCAATCCTCGCACAAAGAAGGTAAAATACCCAATGCACCAATGGTGTGGGGTGCACAGCCGTATAAAGATTATATATTTTTTGCAGATATGAATTCAGGTCTATACTGTATTCAATTAGAAGATTTAGAAAAAGGCCCAGGGGCACCATAAATAATTGGAGAAAATTATGAAAAAACTATATATACTTATTTTAATCGCCTTTAGTATTGGCTTTGGACAAGAGAACTCTGAAAAAAAGGAAGCTAAACATAGCTTTATTTTTGAGCCAGACTCTCTTTTCCTAAACATTGGTGAAACAGGAACGGTAACTATCAAGTTTGTTGATGAAGATGGCAATCTGGCCAACAACCCTTTTTATGTTTATGGTCGCCCACGCCGTGCCTTGGAATCAAAACCAAGAATAAGTGACTCTACGGGAGTTGCTGTAGTTACAATTAAAGCATTTAAACCAGGGAAACTCAACTTAAGCGTTAGAAGTATTTCTCAAAAAAGAGAAGATAGAGTAATGGGAAATATGCCTATTGAGGTACCATTCCCACCATTGGATAGGATTGTATTTAACGATCCGATATTAAATGTATATGTTGGAACATATGTTAATTATAAAACGGAAGTTTTTGATAAAGCAAATTTGAAAAGAACAGAATCAAAGGTATTGCTTTCATCTAGCAACTCAGATGTCGCTGAATTTGATAGTTATGGAAACTTAGTTGCAAAAAAATCTGGTAAGATTACACTGATTGCTTCAGTTGATGATATTAAGGAGTCCCTTAATATAAAAGTATCAAAAAATCCTGTTCGTAAAATTAGCGTGTCTGCAGATAAAGATAAAATTAGAACAGGAGACGTTTTACAATTCAACGCAAAAGTAATGAATAGGGCCAATAAAGTTATAAAAGATGTTCCTGTGACCTTTTCTTATTCAGGCCGTGCGGAATATGGCATTGGATTGCCAGCATCAGCTTTAATTAATAAAGATGGGAAATTTGTAGCAGAAACGCCAGGTGTTTTTACTGTCATTGCTCAATCTGGTAGATTTTCTGCGAGAAAGACGATTGAAGTTGTTCAAAGAAATGTAAGGAAAGAAGTTAAGATTGTTGGGCATGGAACCGTCTCTAATGTGAATACTTCTGACTTGTGGGTATGGCCCGGAATTGGTAAACATAAAGGCAAAGATTTTGCAGCAACAGGAACATGGAGTGCAAATGGAGAAGCGTATTTTTGGGATGTAACTGAGCCAGAAAATATGTACATCATTGATACTGTTACAGTTGATGCGAGAACGGTAAACGATGTCAAAGTTTCCGAGAATGGCGAAGTGGCTGTTATTACTAGAGAGGGCGCATCAAATAGAAAAAATGGATTTGTTGTTTTAGATATTAGAGATCCATTTAATGTAAAGATCACAGCGGAGTTCAATGATGATATGACGGGTGGAGTCCATAATGTTTTCATTTATGATAATCACGTTTATGCTGTAAATAATGGTCGTAAATACGATGTCATTAATATTGAAGATCCTTCGAATCCATTTAGAGTGGGCAGATATGAATTAAGCACACCAGGTCATGGAGTCCATGATGTTTGGGTAATAGATGGCCTTGCTTACTCATCTAATTGGGCGGATGGTGTACATGTTGTTGATGTTGGTGGAGTAAAATTTAGTGAAAAGAATCGTTCTAACATTCAGTATAACCCTTTCCTTGCAATGGCGGGTCAAGGAAGCCCTGGGAATCCAGTAAAGTTAGGTGGGATGGCAGATCCAAATGGCCACAATCATGCAGCCTTTCCTTTTATTAGTCAATCTTCAGATAAATTTTATCTTATCACTGGTGATGAATATGGGGATCAATTTGGAATGGCTGGCGGCTATCATTTTCTTGATTTTACTGATCCAAAAGAGCCAAAAGAAACAGCAGTTTATCAAGTTCCTGAGGCCGGATCACACAATCACTGGGTACATGGAGATACATTGTTTGCCTCCTATTACCAAGGTGGTCTCCGAGTAGTGGACATTTCAGGTGAACTAATGGGTGATATTTATGCTCAAGGAAGAGAAATTGCATTTTTTATGTCAAGTGACCCAGAAGGTTTTGTAGCAAATCGCCCAAATGTTTGGGGAACAATGCCTTATAAAGGGTTAATTTATTTTTCAGATATGAATAATGGTCTTTGGGCGATCAAATTGGTTGATAATAATCCCATGGGGACAAATTAGGAGAAAAAGAATGAAACGGTTATTTCTATTAGTATTGATAATCATAATTGGTGTTAGTGGACTAAGTGCAAAAGATTATTATATTTATTGCACAGCAGAATCTGAAGATGAAGTGGCACTAATACGTTTTGATGGAAAAACAGCACATGTTGAAAAACGAATTCCTGTAGGTGTTTGGCCAGTTGAAATCGAAGGCCCTCATGGTATTACTGTTTCACCCGATGGTGATTATTGGTATTTATCAATGGCTCATGGTCTTCCTTACGGCCATTTGTATAAATACAAAACAGGAACAGATGAAATGGTAGACCGCGTTGAATTAGGTCTCTTTCCTGCAACAATGGGGATTTCGAATGCTACTGGTTTAATATATATTGTTAATTTTAATCTGCATGGAGGCCATACGGAACCAAGCACTGTTTCTATTGTTGATCCAGAAGAAATGATTGAAATTGATCGGGTTGAAACAGGGATTATGCCTCATGGCTCTCGACTTTTAAATAATGGTCTAAAACACTATTCAGTAGCTATGATGTCAGGGATGCTATATGAAATTGATGCGATGACAATGCAGATTACACGTACTATATCTACTGCGCCACCCAATAAGAAAATGAATGCTCACAGTGGTCACAATATGAAAAAAATGGATCATAGTAACATGAAAATGGGTAAGAATAAAAGGATGTCAAATAAAGATAAAAAGGGCATAGCTGCCATGGGAAAAATGGCTATGGCAAAAATGGACCATAAAATGCCTCCAGAGAAACCTACTTGGGTATATCCACATCCGAATGATAATCTAATTTATGTAGTGAATAACGGTACGGATAATGTAGTTGAGATTGATGTTAAAAAATGGGAAGTAGTCCGAACTTTTAAAACTGACAAAGCTCCTTATAATTGTGAAGTAAGCCAAGATGGAAAATATCTTGTTGTTACTTATAAAGGCGCAGCTAAAACAGGAGTATGGGATTTAAAAACTGGGAAAGAAGTTGCCAAGTTGAAGAATTCACGCAAGGTAACGCATGGTGTCGTGATTTCACCAGATAGTCGTTATGCTTTTGTATCGGTAGAAGGAATCGGAAAAGAACCTGGAGCTGTGGAAGTTATTGACCTACATAATCTTGAAAAAGTGGCTATAGCAGAAATTGGAAAACAAGCAGGTGGCATCACTTTCTGGAAAATGACCGATTAATTATCGTTATATGTAACCGTTAATTTTTTACCCTGTATAGACTCGGTGGTCTTGGAACCGTCAGGCCATTGGATATTGAGATACGTTGCATCACTTTTTATTCCAAGAATTTGGACGGGAGAATTTTGAGACCAGTATCCTGAACCGGATTGAATTTCCCGCACTGGTCCCATAGTACCATCGTTATATTGGATTCTAATCTTTGAGCCAAAGGCCCAAGGATTATTTTTTGTTCCCCGGAGCCTGACTCGCAACCCCGGTTTCGAATTTGTATTTTGAAAAAGTTTTGTTTGGGCGCCATTTTGGGTGACCAATAAATCAATTCGAGCGTCCATATTAAAATCCGCGAATGCAGCACCTCTTTGTTCTCCATAAACTGTAATACCACTTAGGTGCCCTGGCAGAGATGTGAAGTTTCCCTTCCCATCTCCAAGGATGACTAACCCTCTTCCAGAGTCATTCCTGTCTGTTTCTTTTTGAACGGCAAAAAAATTCTGACTCAGGAAAATATCTTCATGTCCATCCCCATTTATGTCAGCCACACCGGCATGCATAGCAGTAGTGATTTGTGCTTCAAATGGAAGTACCACCGAATCAAAGCCATCTCCATTATTGATTAAAACCATACTTTCCAAGGTATTCGCCTCAAGATATGGCGCACTCATTAATGAGTTTCCAAATATTTCACCAAGACTGGACTTGGCATAATTTAGATACGTTTCTTTTTCTTCCCGTACAAATGGCATGGCATTTGAAATACAGGAAAACCCTCTTTCAGGAACAAGATCTTTAAATTCATCATCATAATGCGCCTCTACAATATCCAGAATATTATTATTATCAAAATCGTCGAAATAGACCCTTCGTGGGTGATTTGGTGAAAAATGATATTTTGTATTACCTCCCCAGTTTGTTGCCACAATATCCAAAAGTCCATCCTCATTAAAGTCTCCAGTGGTAACGCCATTCCACCACCCTTTTATTGAGGATAACCCAAGAGATGTTGTCACATTATTAAACTGCCCATCAATATTTTGAAGGACCATTATAGGTCCCCATTCCAAAGCCAAAATGAGATCCGGATCCCCGTCGTTATCTACATCGCTGAAAACAGAACCGGAAACGAGGCCAATATCTGTAAATAAGGCCGTATTGTTTTCATCTGGCTTGAGTTGACCATTATGATTGATATATAAAATGGAGGTAGCGGGTTTTGGATATTGGTTTGGGATAACGCGACCCCCTATGAATACATCCAGATCTCCATCCCCATCCACATCGGCCTGAGACATAGGTCCAGCCATATGGTTTAATCCATTAAGTGTGTACTGGTTTTTTTTTGAATATGTTGAAATATGACTCATTTGTTTTGGGACAGATTCAAAATTAGCCGTTGTAACAATAATCCCCTGATTTCCATCGGAATCCACATGGCTCAAAACAGATGTAGCATCCTGATCTAAATTTTTCACCACAGAAAATGGAATAAAAGAATGACCGTCTGTATTTTCAAAATGATCAATTGAACCTCCCCTTCCACCTGAAATAAAAATATCTTCATCCCCATCCTGATCTGCATCCATCCACATGACACCGGGGCCAAGCTGGCTGAATCGGTTTGGGAGTAGACTTTGGTTAGAGAAATCATCAAAGGGGTCTTCATGATGGGTATGATCTAATAGATGGCTCACATCTTGAAATATAGGTTCACTGTTTTTTTTCACAGCCGCAGGTTTGGATCCATTTAGTTGTCGTATTGTAAAGAGGTGATTCGGTTTTAACGAATCCATTTTTGTGATTGTCCCATCTCGCCATCGGATTTCAACAGACATATGTTGCTCACCGGCTGCAAACACCTGAAGAGGATCTCCACCAGAAAGATATCGCCCACCGGCTATGACTTCCCGAGATTGAATTTCTGGACCGCCTTTAACAATAATTTTTGCACCGATCGCCTGTGTGTTTTTTTTATCACCTACCAATCGAATGGCCAACCGGGGTTGATTGGAATTATTTTGGTAGAGGCCGAGGGGTTGATTTAAACGATTAATCACAATATCTAAATCTCCGTCATTATCTAAATCGGCTGAAGCCATTCCATGAGATATATCCTTTTCGGTACCCAATCCCCATCCATCAGAAACAGTTTCAAACTTGAAGTTTCCCTTATTTCGGAATGCGATATTATTCAATTCCAATGTTGGGTATTCAAAAAGCATTCTTTTATATTCATCAAAGGAAGTCACCGTCGGCAAGGCTTCTTTTTGTCTTTGATTCGAATCAGAATCCTGGACATCATACATGTGACCAGTGGTAATGAGGATATCTTCAAACCCATCCAAATCCACATCCATAAACATACTGGCCCATGACCATTCGGAAGCTTGGGTATGGCTGAATTGAGAAATTTCGCTAAAAGTATGATCTCCGCGATTCAAGAAAAGAGTGTTGTGCATATACTGGGGGCGATTACCTATTTCTCCGATAGATAACGGTGTTGGTGCCATCGTTCCCATTTGGGTCTTCTTCAAAATATGAGATTGGCTCATCATATCTGTCACGAAAAAATCCTGATTTCCATCATGGTTAAGATCAGAAAAATCTACTGCCATAGAAGAATTACTTGTATGGCGAATAGCAAGGTTGTTCATAGCGCGAAAGGAACCATCTCCATTGTTGATCCAAATGCGATCAGGACTCTCAAAATCATTGCAAATATATATATCAGGATGAGAATCGTTATTGATATCTCGGAACTGGGCCGTAAGTCCCCAGTCTCTTAAATGATGATTTATTGGGTTGCCATTTTCATCTGAGAATCGCCTCTGAGTCATGTCCTCAAATTCGAATTCACCATTTCCATTATTTATATAAAAATGATCTACCTCTGCCATTTCAAAACGAAGAAGAATATTGTCTCGAACTTCCGTTTCATAATGTTGATTAAATGGGGGCATCACAATCCAGCGGTTGTTCGTGAGCTCCATTAGGGTGTTTTCAAAACTTATTACAGGCGGAGGAAGGGAATCGCGCATGGCCAACCGTTTGTAATTTGTAATATATAAATCCAAATCACCATCGTTATCCACATCAGCCAAAGCAGAGGATGTACTTCCAGGGTTATCCAACTTGGAAGGCAAAAACGATTCAGTAAATACACCGCTTCCATCATTGATAAATAAACTATTTGGTCCACCTAGAGCCGTCACAATTAAATCTAAATCGCGATCACCGTCTACATCAGCAAAAACAGAACCCGTTGAATAACGAGACCCACACGCGACACCGGCAGGTGTGGTTTTATCTTCAAATACCCAATTTCCTTTATTGATATATAAAACATTCGGTTCTCGGATTCTGGCCATATAAATATCAACCCAACCGTCTCCATTTACATCCCCAAGCGCCACGCCGGAACCATGCATCAAATGCTGGTTTTCTAAAATTTCTTTATCACCAATTCGATTGGAAGCTGTAATGCCAGTATGGGATGATTTCATCTCTATAAACCCAGATTGCCCATTACCCACAGGAACAATCAATTTTTCAGATTTGTATATTTGCCCTTTCTCCCAATTCGGGTCATTTTGTGTGCAACCATCAAACAAAATTAAAAGTGTGAAGAAGGAGATTATGTTTTTCATATCAACGGTAAAGTTACTGCGTTATAAGGGATGGTGTCTTCAGGAATCGGTATTGTCGGCGCCCGTCATTTTCAATACAATATCTGTACTTTCTTTGAATGATTTATGCTGGATTATAGTTGCTTTGAAAAAGTAATAAAGGGTTAGTATATATAAAATATGAAACCACCATTCGGAAACCTTACCAATGAAAAAAGCGCCATCTATAATCACCATAACCATAAACAAAACTGTTACCATCATTGTGGGTGGGTAGAGTTTTCTTTTAATAGCAAACATTTTTTTATATAGATCTTTTCCTAAAGATGGGTTGGCCTCAAGATATTCTCGAATATTTACACCGGTGCCGACAAAAAAGAACATAACCAATGTTTGGCCAGCAATAAACACGATGCTAACCAATAAATCTAAAGTAATATGGTTTTGTGCCCAAAAATCAAAATAATGATTTATACCAACCATTAACAAACCAATGCCAGAAAGCGCCACCATTACATAAGAGAGTATCATAAAAAACCACATAAACTAATACCTATACATTAAAGTGAAAGTAAATGCAGTCACCATCCTGCACAATATATTCTTTACCCTGCAACTGAGCGAGACCAGCATCTTTGACGTTTTTTTCTGAACCCAAACGAACAAGATCATTATATTTTATAATTTCTGCTTTAATAAACCCACGTTGAAAATCTGTATGAATTTCGCCAGCAGCCTCGGGTGCGGTGGCACTTTGTTTAATGGTCCAGGCGCGAACTTCCGTAGGGCCTCCTGTAAAATAAGTTTCTAATTCAAGGAGACGAAACCCAGCATGAATAAGTTTGTTTAGCCCGGGTTCCGGGAGGTTAAATTCTTCTAGAAACATACTTTTACCTTCGTCATCCAGAACAGCAATTTCCTGTTCGATTTTCCCACACAATCGAATAGCTAGATTATTTTCTTTTTTTGCATAGTCAAAAAGAGCCTGTACGTGTGGGTTCCTTTTATCATGGGTGATTTCACCTTCGTCCACATTGGCCACATAAAGAATCGGTTTTCTGGTTAATAAAAACAATGACCTTATTGTAGGCAACTCATCTTCTTCAGCTTCAAAAGTACGTGCCATTTTTCCTGCATTACAATGCATCTGTAACCTTAAAACAACGTTTAATTCTTTTTCAACGCTTTTTTCTTTTTTTGCCAGCTTTGATAAGCGATATACACTTTTTTCTAGTGTTTCCATATCGGCCAATAGCAATTCTGTTTCAATTAGATCTGCATCTCGAACAGGATCGATCCCACCTTCTACGTGGACAATATTATCATCTTCAAAACAACGGACCACATGTACGATTGCAGCCACTTGCCGAATTTGGCTCAGAAATTGATTCCCAAGACCTTCGCCTTGACTGGCACCACGCACGAGACCGGCGATATCAATAAATTCAACGGTTGCGGGTGTTACCTTTTCAGGTTTAAATATTTTGGTAAGCTCTCCCAATCGTTCATCGGGCAGTGGCACGATTCCCATATGGGGTTCAATCGTGCAAAACGGATAGTTTTCCGCCGGGACAGAGGATGCCGTCAAGGCATTAAAGATTGTTGATTTTCCCACATTGGGCAAGCCAACGATACCACACCGAAGCGCCATATTATATCCTGTTAAATTTTAAGTTATGTTAAAAAAATTGCTTAAAAAGAATCCAGAGCTGGGTCACCGCCAAAATCATAGGTAAGGTTATCAAATAACCCAACTTGTAAATTTTTTGCAAAATAAATAATACGGTCTAACCCTGTGCTTAATTCACCATCTGCCCAGATCATATATTTTCCACCACGACTCAACAACTTTTTTATATCAATTTTGTAGGTAACCTTTTCATGATAAGGACGGACTTGCCCTTTAAATTTTAAATCGCTAACACCCAATGCACGGCCACGTCCATTCCCGCCAACCCAGGTTAAAAAGAACCCCACCAATTGCCACATGCCATCTAAACCGAGGCAGCCCGGCATCACTGGGTCACCTTTAAAATGGCAATCAAAAAACCATAAATCATCGGTTACATCTAATTCGGCAACAATTTCACCATTTCCATATTTACCGCCTTCTTCAGAAATGTGAATAATGCGATCCATCATCAACATGGGCGGTGTGGGAAGTTTCCCCTTTTCTTTGCCGAATAATTTTCCAATTCCACTATCAAGTAAATCTTCTTTAGAATAACTGTTTTTACGGGTCATTTTTTGCTCCTATTCAAACAATAAATTTACCTAATATTTAGAAAAATTAAGACTAAGTTTTCTATCTCATTTTTTTTACACCTCTATCTACCTAAATTAACTCTTTAATTATGGAGAAAAATATGACTGATTGGGTATTATTACTGGGCGGCTCTACAGGACATGGCGCAGCTACCGCTAAGCGATTGGCTAAAGATGGTTATGGCATTATCGCTTTTCATTTTGACCGTGGAGAAGCAAAAAAGATTGCCGAAGAAACAATCGCAGAGGTCAATGAAACAACAGATGGCCGTTGCCATTATTTCAATACCAACGCCGCCGCTGTAGAAACAATGGACGCATATATTCCGAAAATTAACGAGATCACTGATGGACAGCCAGTAAAACTGCTTCTTCATTCTATTGCTTTTGGAACCACCACCAATTTTTTTGGTGAAAAACCGGTAACTCAAAAACAGATGGATATGACAGTTCATGTTATGGGGAATTCGCTTCTTTATTGGACTCAAAAATTATTTGCGACTGATTTATTAGGAAAGGGATCTCGGGTGATGGGACTGACTAGCGAAGGAAATTATTTAGCCATGGAAGGTTATGGCCCCGTGAGTGTTGCTAAGTTAGCCATGGAATCAATTATTCGCCAGATTGGATGGGAGTTGGGCCAATATGGTATTACAGCGAACGCTGTTCAAGCGGGCGTAACACCCACGCGCGCACTCACCAAAATTACAGATCGATGGGAAGATTGGGTAGAGAGCACTAAAAAACGGAATCCAATGAAACGGACAACAACACCTGAAGATATCGCCGGAACAATTTCAATGCTATTAAAACCAGAAGCAGATTTTATCAATTGCTCCATCATTTATTGCGATGGCGGAGAGCATCGCTCCGGTACTATTTAAGCTGGTTTTTTAAATTGAGTTAATTATGAGCCGGATTCTTCGAGTTCGACTCTTTGTTTTATTAATGCGACCAACTCATAATGTTCCTTGGTCGGTTGCATTTGGAAACAGGTCTCTGCTTCCTGAAGGGCGTAACTCCACCATCCTTTTTTGGTATACATCAAAGATAGATTGTAATGGGCTTTACTCAGCGCTTGAAATTCTTCTCTATTTAATTCTTTATATGAATCAGGGTAAAGCCGGGTAACTTCCCTAAACTCTAAGATGGCTTCTTCAACCAATCCTTTCTGTGCATACCATTTCCCCAATTTTAAATGGCGCTGAGGGTCTTCTTTACACCCACTCACAAAAAAAGCAATGGATAGAATTAGGGCGGGTGTTGTTAGACTAAACTTCATATAGTATCCGTAAAATTGCGGCGTGTTTCCTCAAAATTCCAAGGGAAACATTTATGAATTTACAGATATGCTTGATTCATGATGAGGTTCACGAACAAAAAAAATAATTGTCAATAGTCCCGCAAACATTAATACGCCTAAAATGTGGAATAAGATAATAAACCCAACCGTTTCACTAAGAATTCCACCTACGATAATTGCCATTAATATAAAAGGACTCAAAATAGTGTCGATTAATGCCATGATCATTTTATTATCACCCTTTTCACCGGCAAAATCAAAAACGATGGACATGGCAGATGGGAAAAAAGCACCCTGAGCCATCCCTAAGAAAATAAATATACCGTAGACCCAAAACATGGATTGAACCGCAAGTGCCGTTGCAATGGCAAACAAATGGCCTGCAAAACAAAATGTCATGGCGGCTTTATGACCAATTTTATCTCCGATGCGCCCAGCGACAATGCTTCCCAATCCAAAAGCAACAAGACGCGCTGCGGTTAAAAGTCCTGCTTCGCTGATATCAAAATGAAAAATATCCCTGGAATAAACGGCATACAATCCAATAGCTGGGAATTGGGCTGTCAGAAATATTCGACTATAAATATATCTTCGGAAATTCCTATTTATTTTGAGGATTGTCTTTGTTTCATGTATAAAATCTTGAATAGTCCGCTGTTTTTGATTCTGGTCAATTTCTTTTACTCGGAACCCCAAATAGGTAAAGATGCCAACCGTTAACGATATAGAGAGTATTATAAATCCCCAGCCAAAATTTGAAGGAAAAGGAATTGAACTTCCCAACAATTGTTTTACAAGAATACCACCAATAAATCCACCTACGCTATTTCCAATGAAAGATATTCCCAGAAATGTGCCGCGATTATTTCGTTTTGTCACATGTTTTAAAAAATTTGACCAAATTGGAATAATGAGCCCTATGGCTAGTGAATAAAAAATGAAACAAATATAATAAAAAACCCAAGCCTTTGGACCGGTAGGTGCAAAAAATGCGAATACAAACCCTGCAAGTAATATAGGCGGCAGTACAGTCAAGTGCACTTTTATGGTGGCCATTTTTATATTTCGGATGTTTCGTGCCATAAGCGCAGAAATAAGTTGTGGCGCAGCCATTAAAATTGCAAACACACCTGCGATGGATCCCACAACACTGAGTGGTGCACCCAGTAATGTTAAAAATAAAGGTAAAATTGTGGACACATCATTAAAAGCGAAACCTATACCCCAACAAAACTCGTGAACAATATTCAGCCCCAAATTATGACGATGATCACTAAGACTGAGTCTGGCCATTATTTTTTTCTCTTGTTAATAAAACAATGGATCCCAGAAGAAGTACCGCGCCCACCCATTGAGGGAGTGACAAGATATTGCCGCGAATAAACCAATCCAGCGCAACAGCGGAGAGTGGCCAAAACAATTCGTAAACAGTTACATGGCTCGCAGGCAATTGGTTCAACCCATAGTAGTAAAAAAACAGAGCCAATGAACCAGAGCTTAAAACGATTAAAACAATATATCCCCAATGAGAAAAAGTCATGACATTGATAGCGTCATATTCGCCGGTAGAAAGTAAGACAAATGCGGTTACGGAGGCCGTAACCGCCAGTCTCAAGGATGTGACCGTTGTGAAAGATAAACGTTTGAGTGCATGTTTCCCCAACACAGTGGAACTCCCCCAACTGAACGCAGAAAGAAGTGCGAGTAAAGTCGCAATAATGGTTTTATCATTCCAATCATTAATAGAACTATTGCCAAAGGTAACCAGGTATCCGCCGGAAATTGCTACAAAAGCGAATCCAAGAAAACGACGGGTAATTTTTTCTTTCAGGATAATACCGGCTAAGGCAATGGCAAAGATGGGTTGAAGTTTTTGAAGCAAAACAACGACTGAAAGATCAATATAATTCACATAACTTAGTGCTTTGGTATAAAAAAAAGTCCCGAGAACACCACCAAAAATACTAATCCATAAAACGGATATCCACCCACGCTGGCCGAGAGAAGAAACTTCCTTCCAACCTTTAATAAGCAATGGCAAAAATAGTATAGCGCCAATAACATGTTCTAACGAAACAATTAAAAAGGCAGGTAAGGCAAACAAGTTTTGACGTATAAACCCATCAAAACTCCAAAGAAATGCAGCAAAAATGACAGCAAGGGCAGGAAGGTACTTTTTCATCTGGCGAAATTACATCTTATATAGAGGTGGAAAGAAACCGATAAAACAGATATTAAGTCTGCCAACAATTCTTTCTTGGCGGACTTTCCCATGTTTTACCAAACGTTGAAAGTTAAGTATAACGATTAAAGGTTAAGAATCTTCCCTAAAAATAAAACAGCGTTGGAATGATTTTCTAGAATGGCAAAAACAAAGGGACGATTGATAAGAATATTGGGTGTTTTGATTTAAGGGTTGAAAATAGGGCAAAGATCAAAGACCCTACTAATAAAATTCCAATCCCTCGGGGGAGGGAATGAATTAGGGAACCTGTAAAAATGAGTGCGGCGAGTGCCATGGCTGAGACAATAATTATTATCCCGTTTATCGCGCCGGAAATAATATCAGGGATGAAGTTGAAAGGGTTTGGTTCAGACACAGTATTTTTTATTAAGCTTGTCCCCCAAATGATGAAAAACTTGATATATCAATACCAAAAGAACGAATGGCCATACCCCACATTTGTTTTTCTGGCATATTAAAAATAAAGTCCGCGGTCGTTTCCTGAACGAGCCAATCGCCATTTTCAATTTCCCGTTCCAATTGTCCCGACGTCCACCCTGCGTGTCCGAGTAAAAGCCGACATTCTGCATCACTGTTTTGTTTCGAAAGTTCTTCCAATGTTTTTTTATGGCTGGATAGAAAAAAATCATTTGAAACTTTAATTGAATCTTCGGATAGATAATGACGACCGTGTAGCACAATTCCCCTTTCTACCATAACTGGCCCCCCAAAATAAATTTGATCCACGGATTTAAGTATTTCATCCGCATCATCATAAAAACTATCAAAGAGTTCTTTCAAGGCTGGGTCGCTGAATGGTTTATTCACGATGAGTCCCATAGCGCCATCTTTATTATGCTCGCACATAAAAACAACTGAACGATTAAAGTAAGGATCTTGCATATGGGGCATGGGAATGAGGATGTGATTTATTATTGAATTCATAGCCTATCTTATGAAATTGTAAGCGCGAAAACCATATAATTTTATAAATATTCAGTAAATCGTTTTTTGATCACCCACAAATTAAGTTGTAAATTCATGGCCGTCCGAGATTTGGATGAAAATAAACATAAAATATTCATGACAAAGATAGTAGACAAAATAATCATAAAAGGTGCCCGGCAACATAATCTGAAAAATATTGATGTAGAAATTGAGCGCAACAAACTTGTAGTCATTACGGGGCTGTCAGGTTCTGGAAAGTCTTCTTTGGCGTTTGATACTCTGTATGCGGAAGGTCAGCGCAGATATGTAGAATCTTTATCCTCTTATGCACGGCAATTTCTGGGATTAATGGAAAAACCAGATATGGATTATATCGAAGGATTGTCTCCTGCTATTTCAATTGAGCAAAAAGCCACAGCCCGGAATCCCAGGTCCACCGTGGGGACAGTCACAGAAATCCATGACTATATGCGGCTATTATATGCACACATTGGGAAGCCTCATTGTTGGATTTGCAACCGGCCGATTCAACGCCAGACGGTACAGCAGATTGTGGATACAATTATCAAATTTGGAGACGGCGCCCGCATCTATATCTTGGCGCCGGTAGTTCGAGGTCGAAAAGGACAACATAAAGGCGTTTTTGAAGAAGTGCGGAAAGAAGGATTTTTACGCGTTCGGGTGGATGGGGTCATCCACGGCGTTAATGGAAAACTCACGTTAGAAAAAAATAAAAAACACTCTATAGAAGTTGTCGTTGATCGCCTTGTTTTAGAGGGAGATTTTAAAGAGCGTCTCACAGAGTCTGTGGAATTATCATTAAAAATTGGTTCTGGATTAACCATTGTCCATGAACTGCCCAGGAAAGACCATTTGTTTAGCGAACATTTTGCTTGTCCCCACTGCGAAGTTTCCATGGAAGAATTATCACCCAGAATGTTTTCATTCAATTCACCCTATGGCGCCTGCCCTCACTGTGATGGTTTGGGGTCTCACATGGAAATTGATCCCGAAATGGTGGTGCCGGACAAAACGAAATCCCTCATCCAAGGCGCCATTGTTCCCCTGGGAGAACAACCACGGGGAAATTGGTATGGCAGTATTTTAAAAAGCCTCTCCCGCCACTATAATTTTAATTTTACCACGCCTTGGATAAAACTGGATCGGGGAATCCGAGAAATATTATTAAATGGTACCGGTTCAACTAAATTAAAAATGAAATATTCATCTGAAAGATGGAGTGGCACTTATACCGGTGGGTGGGAAGGAACAATTCCAAACCTCATGCGTCGATATAAACAAACCAAATCAAACCATATACGCGATTGGATTGAACAGTTTATGAGCATGCGTCCCTGTCCGGAATGTAATGGTTCTCGGTTAAAGGAAGAGTCTCGAGCTGTAACAATCGGGAATGTTAGTTTGGGAGAATTGTCTTCCTATTCCATTAAAAACACAGGTGCATTTTTTAGATCACTTAAGTTGGGTAAAACAGATGTCACCATTGCCCATCAAATATTAAAAGAAGTTCAAGAGCGATTAAGTTTCTTAATTGATGTAGGTTTAGATTACTTGACCCTAGATAGATCTGCTGCTACTCTGTCGGGAGGAGAAGCACAGCGAATAAGACTGGCGACTCAAATTGGGAGTCAACTGGTGGGCGTATTATATATTTTAGATGAACCATCTATTGGCTTGCACCCCCGAGATAATGGTCGCCTGTTAAATTCTTTGAAAAAACTCAGAGACTTGGGAAATTCGATAGTGGTGGTTGAGCACGACCAAGAAACCATGGAATCGGCCGACCAAATTATCGATTTGGGCCCCGGCGCAGGAGAACATGGTGGTGAAGTAGTGTTTTCGGGTTCTCCTAAAAAGATGCTCACATCTGCTACATCAATTACAGGTCAATACCTAACGGGTAAAAAAGCTATTCTTATACCACCAAACCGCCGGAATGGTAATGGAAAACTTCTCACTGTTACTGGAGCGCGCGGAAATAATTTAAAAGAAATTGAAGTTTCTTTTCCGTTGGGTAAAATGGTTGTTGTCACCGGCGTAAGTGGTTCAGGAAAAAGTACTTTATTGAATGAAACTGTTTTTCCAGTGCTGTCAAAAGAATTAAATAGGGCCAGAGCTTATCCCTTGCACCATGATTCTGTTTCTGGGTTAGAGTATCTTGATAAAGTTATTGAAATAGATCAAAAGCCCATAGGTAGAACCCCCCGTTCTAATCCAGCTACATATACAGGGGTGTTTACTTTTATTAGAGATTTGTTCTCTCAACTTCCAGAATCAAAAATAAGGGGCTATAAGCCTGGTCGATTCTCTTTTAATGTAAAAGGTGGACGGTGTGAATCTTGCGAGGGAGATGGGATAATCAAAATTGAAATGAACTTTCTCCCCGATGTTTATGTGACATGTGAGGTATGTAAGGGGAAGCGATACAATCGCGAAACGCTGGAAATAAAATATAAGGGAAAAAACATTGCAGATATTTTGAGTATGTCCGTTGAAGAAGCATTAGGGTTTTTTAAAAATATTCCTCCGGTGAAGAAAAAATTGATTACACTCAACGATGTAGGATTGGGGTACATCCGCTTGGGCCAACAGGCCACCACATTATCGGGAGGAGAAGCACAACGGATTAAATTAGCGACGGAGCTATCTCGCGCGTCAAAAGACCGAACTTTTTATATCCTGGATGAACCCACAACCGGGCTCCACTTTGGAGATGTAAAACTGCTTTTATCGGTTTTACAGAGATTGGTAGATCAGGGTAACACAGTTGTGGTCATTGAACATAACCTAGATGTTATTAAATCGGCTGATTGGATTATTGATTTAGGTCCGGAAGGTGGCGAAGAAGGTGGACAGCTCATTTTTTCCGGAACGCCGGAAGCATTGTCTAAATATCCTGGTTCTTATACGGGATCTTTTTTAAAAACGGCATTAAATGGAAAGCGTAAATAATGAAATCACCCAAAGAACTCGAACAATATTATCCTTATTGGGAAGTGACCAAAGATTTAATTGATCAATGTATAGATATAATGTTGAACTTAAGTCAAAGCGGTCATCCTGGTGGCTCAAGATCAAAAGTCCATGCCATGGTAGCGACCCTTCTTTCTGGTGCCATGCGCTGGGATATACGGGAAGCGGGAAAACGGTTTTCAGATCGCTATGTGTTAGTGGCGGGCCATGCCAACCCAATGGTATATGCTACATTGGCGGTGTTAAATGAAGCCATGCGGATAAAACACCGTCAAACCGGTGATTCCAAGTACCAACATAACAAAGGGGAAGAATTCCAACTGGTTTGGGAAGATTTATTGACGCTTCGCCAGAATGGTGGGTTGCCCGGCCATGCAGAAATGGAAGGCAAAACCTTATTTTTTAAATTTAATACAGGGCCCAGCGGCCACGGTTCTCCAGCTGCTGCGGGTGAAGCATTGGCATTAAAGTTAGCTAAAACATCTGAAGTAAAAGTATTTGCCTTTGAAGGTGAAGGTGGCTTTACAGCTGGCGCTTCTCACGAGACAATAAATTCTGCATGGGGATTGGGGTTGGGGAATCTCGTGTATTTTATGGATTGGAATGACTTTGGTATCGATGCCCGGCCCTTTAGTTCGGTTATGTATGGCACACCAGAAGATTGGTTTGGTTCTCACGGTTGGCATGTAGAGGGAACAATGAATGGTGAGAGTTGGAATGAATTAACTGAAGCATATTATCGCCTTTTGATAGAAAAAGCTGACCCCAATATTCCAAAAGCACTTTATGCCCGACTGCGTAAAGGACGTGGGTATTATAAATACGATAATGCGAGTCACGGCGCAGCCCATAAACGGAACTCTGAATTATTTTGGAAAACAAAACAGGATTTCGCTGAAACTTATAATGTAAACTTTGATGGATTTGGTTCTAATGCGGCACCGACTTGGGAAGGCCAAGTAGACCAGGCTCGATCCCTATTTAACAATGTTTTTTCGGTGTTAGAATCGAACCAATTATTAGTGAATTACTTAACGGATACGCTCACATCTGTTGGCGATTCCGTACCTGAAGAAATTGATGGTTGCAAAATCACCGTAAAAAACCCCGCAAAAGATAAAAACCTTTTTAATGTGAATACCCTCCCAGATGATTTATTTGCCTCTCCGGGAACAATGGCCCCCAACCGGGTTGGGTTTTCTAAATACGCCAGTTATATCAATTCAAAATCTATTGAGAAATATGGACGGCCATTGGTGATTGCCATGAGTGCGGATCTGGCTGATTCAACGAATATTTCCGGATTTGCAAAAGGATATAACGGTTTACCTGATTTAGGGATGTATGATAAAATAAAAAACCTTGAGAGCCCCCTCATGCCTCAAGGAATTACCGAATTTGCGAATGCGGGTATGTTGGCAGGGTTAGCAACGGTGAACTTAAATGAAGATCCATATGAAGAATATAATGGATATTTTGGTGCAATGAGTACATATGGGTCGTTTAGCTATTTAAAGTATGGGCCCATTCGACTTTTTAGTCAGATCGCTCAAGATTCCAATTTTAAAGTGGGAAAACTCATTTGGGTCGCCGGTCACTCGGGTCCGGAAACGGCAGAAGACAGCCGGACTCATTTTGGTATTTTTTCTCCAGGAGTGACTCAACTGTTACCTGATGGTCAAGTGATAAATATACACCCATGGGAGCACAATGAAGTGGCCCCTGCTTTAGCGGCGGCTTTAGCCACGGATATTCCAATTGTTGCTGTCCATTTAACCCGCCCGCCTATAGAAATTCCTGATCGCGAGGCATTGGGAATGGCTACTCACCTGGATGCAGCGAAAGGTGCATATATTATCAAGGAATATGATATGAATCGACCAAAGGAAGGACTTGTGATTGTCCGTGGTACGAGTTCAACAAATTCATTAGTGGAGATTTTACCCAAATTGAAACTGAAAGGACCGAATGTTAAAGTGGTGGCTGCCATTTCTTGGGAGTTGTTTCAACAGCAAACGGAAGGCTATCGCCAATCTACGATTTCGAACCAGGAATGGATGGATGCCATGGTCATTACCAATGGCGCCAAACGATTGATGCATAAGTGGATTGCCAATCGGGTTGTAGAAGAATACAGTATGAGTCCTGATTTCGACAACCGCTGGCGATCAGGTGGTTCTCTGGATGAGATTATTGCAGAATCCAAACTTGATTCAGAGAGCGTTTGGGAGGGGATTAACCAATTTGCCCGTTCGCGCAAACAGCGGTTAGCTTCTATTCAGGAATCTATTCCTGAATAATGCTGCAAAAATTTGACGACCCCCCTTCATTTTTGTACCTTCCACCCCTGATTATGCACGCTTTTTTTCTATTTGAGTTCATAAATGACTGAAATCCATATAACAGACCCGCAACCATTTGAAGATGATCTTGTTGTTGAGAAATCCCTTCGCCCAAGCTCCATGGATGAATTCATTGGGCAAAAGGATGTGGTTGACAGTCTAAAACTCTATATCGAAGCAGCGGGAAAAAGGAATGAAGCATTAGATCATGTTCTTTTATTTGGTCCACCTGGGTTGGGGAAAACAACACTTTCGAATATTATAGCCAAGGAATTAAGCGTAAACGTTAAACAAACTTCGGGTCCTGTTTTAGAGCGGGCAGGCGATTTAGCCGGTGTTCTCACAAACCTACAGGGAAGAGATGTGTTTTTTATAGATGAAATCCACCGTTTGAATTCTGTAGTAGAAGAATATTTATATTCAGCTATGGAAGATTACCGAATTGAAATTATGATTGATAAGGGCCCCAGCGCTCGCAGTGTTCAACTCAACATTGAACCATTTACTTTGGTTGGCGCTACTACACGGCTGGGAAACTTGACCTCACCGCTTCGAGATAGATTTGGCGTTGTGCTTAGGGTAGACTATTATGATCCACAGGATTTATTCCAGATTGTTACACGCTCTGCGGACATTTTGGACGTAGAAATTGATGATACTGGCGCAATGGAAATCGCACGACGATCAAGGGGAACGCCTCGAATAGCCAATCGTATATTGAGACGAACAAGAGATTATGCTCAAGTAAAAGCCCGTGGAAAAATTGATGAAAAAGTGGCCAAAGCATCTCTTGAATCTCTGGGGATTGACGAATATGGATTGGATGATATGGATCGCGCTATTTTGGCGGCCTTGATCGATAAGTTTAACGGTGGGCCGGTAGGGGTGAACTCCTTATCTGTCGCTGTTAGTGAAGATGCGGCAACCATAGAAGATGTATATGAACCTTATCTAATTAAAGAAGGGTTTATTCAGAGAACCAACAGAGGTCGCATCGCACAAGAACAGGCTTATGCCCTGCTGGGAAGAACAATTACTAAAAAACAACAAAGGTTATTTTAATGATACAAAAGAAGAAAAAATGGAAACTGGCAGATTTTGACTACCCATTACCAGAAAAATATATTGCTCAATATCCAGCAAAACGCCGGGATTTAGCAAAGATGATGGTTGTTCATCGTGACACAGGAGAAATAGAACATAAAATATTTTCAAATCTTCCTGACTATTTACGAAAAAACGACCTAGTTATTATGAATAATACAAAAGTGTTCCCAGCGAGACTTTATGCCAATAAAGATCGTACAGAGGCAAAAGTGGAAGTCTTTTTATTGCGAGAATTAGAGAATGATCTCTGGGAAGTCATGGTTCGCCCGGCGCGAAAAGTACGCATTGGTAATAAATTGATGTTTACAAAAGATGTGTATTGCGATGTTATTGATAATACCATTTCTGGTGGACGGGTTGTTCGTTTTGAATATGATGGTCAAGAAATTTATGATGTCATTGATCGGGTGGGAATTTCACCCTTACCGCCCTATATCAAACGGGAATCGGAGCCCAAAGATAAAATTCGCTATCAAACAGTTTTTGCGTCAGAGCGGGGTGCGGTTGCGGCACCAACAGCAGGTCTTCACTTCACCGATGGATTAATAAAGCGCATTCATGATAAGGGCGCTAAAACTGCCTTTACTACATTACATATTGGCTTGGGGACATTTCGTCCCGTTCAGGTGGAAGACTTAAATCGCCACCAAATGGATTCGGAATATTTTGAAGTGAATCCAAAGACAGCGTTAGCAATCAATGAAACAAAGAAAAAGCGCAGACGGGTTATTGCAGTGGGAACATCTACCGTAAGATCGTTGGAGACAGTAGCTGTTTCCGGATTTCAAGTGTCCCCCAAGCGTGGCTGGACGGATAAATTTATTTATCCACCTTACGATTTTAAAATGGTTGATGGTATTATCACAAACTTTCACCAACCCAAAAGTACATTAATGATGATGACATCCGCATTTGCGAATCGTGATTTAATTATGAAAGCATATCGTTTAGCCAAGAAAAATGATTATCGATTCTTGAGCTATGGTGATGCCATGCTGATTATCTAAATATTTAGCAGAGTATCAATTATGAAAATTACAGTTGTCATCCCGGCTGCAGGGAGCGGTAAGCGGTTTGGTGAAAATAAACAACTCAAAATATTGGGTGACCGCCCATTAGTGTTTCATACACTAAAGCCATTTATTGATTCTGAATTAATCAATGAAATTGTAGTTGTGGCACCTAAAAATGATGTGCAGCAATTGAGCCGGGAACTCAAGTCCATGATTTCAGTAAAGTCGGTAATGGTTGTGGCCGGTGGGAATACACGACAAAAATCAGTCTTTAACGGACTGAAAGCAGCGAGTGATTCATCGGAACTCATTTGTGTTCACGACGCAGTAAGACCCTTTGTGACAAAAGAGTTAATTGAAAAAGCAGTAAACGCCTGTAGTGAACATGATGGTGTAATCGTGGCTCAATCATCCACAGATACAATTAAAAAAGTCATGGATGACCAGATTATGGAAACACTCCCCAGAGAAACAATTTGGCGAGCTCAAACGCCCCAGGTTTTTTCTAAATCTGCATTGCAGGAGGCGTTAAAAATGGCGGAAGATGAAAATATCCAGGGGACGGATGAAGCTTCGCTTTTGGAGAGAATAGGCTATCAAGTGGGCTTTGTGGAGGGATCGTCTTTGAATATTAAAATTACAACTGAGGAAGATTGGGTGTTTGCAGAAGCAATATTTAATCACATACAACATGATTAAAACAGGCATAGGATACGATGTACATCAATTGGTTGAAGGTGAAAAACTCATTCTCGGTGGCGTAGAAATTCCCAGTGAAATTGGTGCTGTTGGCCACTCCGATGGTGATGCATTAATTCATGCCATTGTGGATGCCTTGCTAGGTGCGGCTAATCTTGGGGATATTGGGGCATTATTCCCCAGCAAAGACGACCAATGGAAAGGTGCAGACAGTTTACACTTTCTAAATGTAGCTGGAGATAAGGTAAGGGGGGCCGAATTTGATATTAATCATGTTGACTCAGTTATTATACTTCAGAAGCCCAAATTATCGGGATTTATTCCGGAAATGAAATATAAGATAGCCTATACTCTTCAGATAGATGAATCGCAGGTTTCGGTGAAAGCAACCACAACAGATCATCTGGGATATATTGGAGAAAGCAAAGGTGTTGCTGCCCAATCTATTGTAACAATAATTAAAGTTTAGTCATGGGCATAAGTTGCCCCACCTTTTCTAAAGTAAATATCGGCCTGAAAATATTGGGCCAACGCGAAGATGGGTACCATAATATATATACGGTTTTTCAGGAACTGGATTTTGGAGATTCAATCACCATTAAACAAGCGGACTCTGGGTGTACCATATCGTCAAATGTGAATTGGATTCCAACAGATGAATCCAATATTTGCTACAAAGCCTACACAGCATTAAAAAGAAAATTCCCTAAATTGGGTGGCGTGTCAATCCATATTAAAAAATGGATCCCTGCCGGTAGTGGTTTAGGGGGCGGTTCAGCCAATGGTGCTGCTGTTTTAAAAGGGTTAAACAAACTATACAATCTTGAACTTTCAGATGATGGGTTAGAAAAAATAGGGTCCGAAGTTGGGGCCGATGTACCATTTTTCATAAAAGGGGGCACACAATTAGGCGAAGAAATTGGAGATAAGCTGACGCCTCTCCCCCGCTCTGTCGCTGGTGTTTATCTTCTGGTTTTTCCTAACTTATCCATCAGCACAGCTTGGGCATATTCGGGAATAAAAAATAAATTGAAATCGAGAATAGTATTACCTAATTTCGTAGGCTTTTTTAGTGGGGATAACTCCTCACTTGAGATATTTGAGAATGATTTTGAACGGATCGTGATTCCAGCATATCCGGAGATTGGTGCCATTAAGTATAAATTGCTTGAGTTGGGCGCCCGGTTTGCCAGTCTGTCGGGCAGTGGCTCGACTGTGTTTGGGATTTTTGACGAAGACACTTCTGCAAAAGAAGCCGAGTTATTTTTCCATCCCGCATACCAGACCACTTTGGCCAACCCCACTTAAGTCTCCTTTTTTGAATCACATTTTCCAATACAAAATAAGTATTGGGGCGTCGTCTAACGGTAGGACACCTGGTTTTGGTCCAGGCAGTCGGGGTTCGAGTCCCTGCGCCCCAGCAGAAAGAATATGGATAAAAATCTAAAAATATTTTCCGGTCGGAGTAATCCAGTTTTAGCTCAAAAAATAGCTGATTCTTTGGGTATAAACCTAGGTGTATTATCGATCAAAACCTTCTCTGACGGTGAGCTGTGGATTAAGTTTGAGGAAAACATACGTGGTAGAGATGTTTTTATCATTCAACCGACGAATAGCCCTGCTGAAAACATACTAGAATTAGTATTGATTATTGATGCAGCTGTTCGGGCTTCCGCCAACACAGTTACCGCAGTGATACCTTATTTTGGATATGGCCGACAGGATCGAAAAGATAATCCACGGGTGCCGATTTCATCAAGAGTGATGGTTGATTTAATGACAGCTACGGGTGCAGATCGAATCATAACGATGGATTTACATTCAACCCAGATTCAAGGGTTTGCGACTATTCCTTTTGACCACTTATATAGTCGTATGGTTCTAATGGATGCAATTACCAATTTAGGGTTTGATCCAAAAAAATCTGCGGTATTGGCACCGGATGTAGGATCAGCGCGAATGAGTCAAGCATATGCAAAAAGATTAGGCATGCACTTCGCATTAATTGATAAACGTCGATATGCCCCGAATAAGGCTGAGGTTATGCATTTGATTGGAGAATTAAAAGACAAAGATGTTTTAATCATTGATGACATGATTGATACAGCGGGAACTACAGTCAATGCAGCCAATGCTGCAAAAGAAAATGGGGCAAAGAGCGTGACGGCTATAGCGACGCATGCAATATTGTCCGGTCTGGCCATAGATCGAATTAAAGAGTCAGCAATTGAAAAATTGGTGGTGACAGATACAGTATCTATCCCGGAAAATAAAAAATTAGATAATATGGAAATTGTAAGTGTGGCGCAGGTATTTGGAGAAGCGATTCGTCGAGTATATGATGGTGAATCGGTTAGCGCCCTTTTCGAATTTTAAATAGAGGTAAGAAAAATGGCTTCCTACTACAAACTCCCAACTGAAGAGCGGTCTGATATCGGAACCGGTTCAGCGCGTGAGATAAGAAGAAATGGAAAAATTCCCGCAAATTATTATTATCATGGTGAATCAAACCAAAACCTAATAATTGATAAAAAAATATTCCTACATGCTGTAAAATCTGGTCAACGCGTGTTTGAATGTGAAATTAATGGGGAAACGGTTTTCACTATGATCAAAGATGCACAATACCACCCTGTGACAGAAGATGTAATACATATTGATTTAATGCGTGTTCGTCGAGATCAAAAAATGATAGTTTCAATTCCAATTATATTGGAAGGAGAATCGGTTGGTGCAAGTGAAGGTGGTATCGTAACTCAAGCCACAAACACAGTTGAGATCGAGTGTTTACCTACAGATGTGCCGGAAAACCTAATCGCGGATATTTCTGCTTTAGAACTGAATAGTGCCATGACAGCCGTAGATCTCGTTTTGCCAACAGATGTTTCATTGGTATCACCAGAAGAAACAACCATTGTTACGTGCAATCCTCCGAAAGCAGAAGTCGAGCCTGAACCAGAAGAAGTTGAGGGTGAAGAGGGTGAAGAGGTCGAAGGCGAAGAAGCAGGCGATGGCACAACAGATGAAGAAGGAGAAGACGATAAAGATTCTAAAGATGATTCTGATCAGGGGGACACCTCCAAAGAATCATGATTGCCATTATTGGCTTAGGAAACCCTGGTGATAAATATGCAAACACAAAACATAATGCAGGATTTTGGGTGGTGGACGAGTTAATTCGCCGTCAAAAACTGTCCTTAAAGCCCGGAAAAGGTCCGTTTGTATTTGCGCAGCATCAAAGGCGAGAAGCTCTGATGATTAAACCAACGACTGGCATGAACCTCAGCGGTATAGCGGTAAAAGATATAGCTGATCGATGGAATCTTTTACCGACAGATATTCATATTGTTGTTGATGATGTGGATTTGCCTCTGGGCTCCATTCGAATTCGTCCAAAAGGTGGAGATGGTTGTCATCGTGGGATGGAAAACATCATTTATCAGCTTAGATCGGATCAGTTTCCAAGAGTCCGCTTAGGAATAGGGACTGATGAAAATATGCGACCGGCGGAAAAATTTGTTTTGAAACCATTTCGATCTGACGATGAATCGGAAGCAGAATCCATGGTAAAACGAGGAGCAGATGCTTTGGGAAATTTATTAGTGCATGGTTTAAATCATACCATGAATCATTTTAATTCATAATTGAGGAGACATTAAATCTATGAATTCTAACTATATGTTTGTAATTGGTGCGGCTGTATTAGCCATGATCTATTCATTCTGGAAAACAAGCTGGATTTCCAGTCAGGATGAAGGCACCGACCGTATGAAATCTATTGGTGCAAGTATTGCCGATGGCGCCATGGCTTTTTTAAAAGCGGAATATCGCGTTCTTGTTATTTTTGTTGTTACAGTTGCCGTTCTTCTTGGATTGGCAAATTCAGGCAGAGCAGATTCAAGCGCTTTAATTTCACTCTCATTTGTTGTGGGTGCCGTTACTTCTGGTTTAGCAGGATTCCTTGGAATGAAGGTAGCCACTAAAGCAAATAACCGCACAACCAACGCAGCAAGAAATAGTTTAGCCGCCGCCTTGAATGTTGCTTTTACCGGTGGCTCTGTTATGGGGATGAGCGTAGTTGGGCTCGGGGTTTTAGGTCTGGGAGGTTTATTTATTTTCTATACCGGCTACTATGGGGATGATGCAGTTTCTATAAAAACAGTTTTAAATGTTATCTCAGGATTTTCTTTGGGCGCATCTTCAATTGCACTTTTTGCCCGTGTAGGCGGAGGCATTTATACTAAAGCAGCAGATGTAGGCGCAGACCTTGTAGGTAAAGTTGAAGCGGGAATTCCAGAAGATCACCCCTTAAACCCTGCAACGATTGCAGATAATGTAGGTGACAACGTAGGAGATGTAGCCGGAATGGGCGCGGACCTTTTTGAATCATATGTTGGATCTATTGTAGGGTCAATGGTTCTCGGTGCCAGTATTTTAGTTATGGGAGGATTTGACTTTAACTTTGTATTACTTCCATTGCTAATTGCATCAGCAGGAATTATTGTCTCGATAATTGGAACTTTTATGGTATCAGTGAAAGAGGGTGGTGACCCACAAAAGGCACTTAACCAAGGAGAATTTGGCAGTTCAGCGATTATGGTGGCGGCTATTTATTTTTTAATTAAAGAATTCCTTCCAGCTGAATTTATTCAGGGGGGGGTTGTTTTTACCAGTATGGGTGTTTTTTATGCAACGGTGATCGGACTGGTTGCAGGCCTTGGGATTGGAATGATTACAGAACACTATACAGGTACGGGGACATCTCCTGTAAAATCAATTACAGATCAATCAGCTACAGGCGCAGCTACAAATATTATTGCCGGATTGGGGGTAGGGATGCAATCTACGGCCATTCCAATTTTAATTTTGGCAGCTGGAATAATGGGCGCCCATCATTTTGCAGGTCTTTATGGAATTGCCATGGCTGCACTTGGAATGCTGGCAAATACAGGTATTCAGTTGGCTGTAGATGCTTATGGCCCAATTTCTGACAACGCTGGTGGAATTGCTGAAATGGCAGAACTTCCAAATGAAGTACGTGAAAGAACCGATAAGTTGGATGCTGTTGGAAATACAACAGCAGCTATCGGAAAAGGATTTGCCATCGGATCTGCCGCTTTAACGGCGTTAGCATTGTTTGCAGCTTTTATGGTTCAAAGCGGTATTGATAGTATTGATATTTCTAATCCGATGGTTATGGCAGGATTATTTGTGGGCGGAATGTTACCCTTTCTTTTTTCATCAATGGCCATGGGTGCTGTAGGGCGTGCAGCCATGTCTATGATCGAAGAAGTTCGTCGTCAGTTCAGAGAAATCCCCGAGTTAAAAGCTGCACTTGTTGTTTTGGGAAAAGGTGATGCAACCACGTGGTCAGAAGAAGATAAAGCAACATACGAATTAGGGCTAACCAAAGCGGAGCATGGTCGTTGTGTTGAAATATCCACACAATCTGCTATTAAGGAAATGGTCCTTCCGGGAATTTTGGCTATTACATCTCCAGTAGCTGTTGGTTTCATTTTTGGCGCAGAAACATTGGGAGGTCTCTTAGCGGGTGTAACCGTTTCTGGTGTTCTTATGGCGATTTTTCAATCCAATGCTGGTGGTGCATGGGATAATGCAAAAAAAATGATAGAAGAAGGGGTTGAAATTAATGGACAACCAGTTGGCAAAGGATCCGACGCACATAAAGCAGCTGTGGTCGGTGATACGGTGGGAGATCCTTTCAAAGATACATCCGGCCCATCCTTGAATATTTTAATTAAACTTATGTCTGTGGTCTCATTGGTGATTGCACCATTGATTGCACAATAAATAGGAGTATTTTATGAGATATTATGAAAGTCTCTATATCGTAAACCCTAACTATGAACAAGAACGTCTTGATGAAGTGATGAAGACCGTTTTTGACAAAATAGGGGAATATGGTTTCTCAATGATTAACCATCACGTATGGGGTAAAAAACGATTGGCTTATGCAATTCAAAAACATAAATATGGGTCATTTATTTTGTTACATTTTGAAACGGAGTCGGTTGAAAACTTGGATCGATTTCAACGGTTTATGGTTCTGGAAAAACCAATTCTTCGAAACCAGACAGTTGTACTCGAAGCACGGCCAGAGGTTCAGGTGGTAGAAGAAATTGTTGATGAGTCTGAAGAAGCGGTAGTAAGTGACACTGGCTCTGATAATTCCGAAGAAAAGAAACCTAAGGAAGAGGTAGTTGAAACAACCGCTATAGAAACAGAGGAGCCCTCCGAAGAAATTGTCGAAGAAGCGACCATCGAAGAGGAGCCTGTTGAGAAAGAAACTTCAGAGGATACCAAAGTAAAGGATGAAGTTGAAGAAAAAGTAGAAATTCAGGAGTAAAAAATGGCATTTCAAAGTAGAAGAAAATTTTGTTATTTTAAAGAAAATAGCATTACGGAAGTAGACTATAAGGATGTAAAATTGTTAAGGCGTTTCATAAATGATCAGGGGAAAATTATGCCCCGGCGCGTAACCGGCACCAGTGCAAAAATGCATAGAAAACTTGTCAGAGCTATAAAACAGGCGCGCAATATTGCTTTAATGCCCTACACCAACATTAGCACTGAGAGTTAATCATGGAAATCATTTTATTACAAGACGTAGACACGCTCGGCACATCTGGTGACATAATTGTGGTTAAACCTGGATATGCTCGGAATTATTTATTTCCACTTGGTTTGGCGGTTCGCTCATCCAAGCGAAACCGAGCATTAGCCGATGAGAAGAAAAAAGTTGCAAAATCTCGGGCCATCCGAGAGGCAAAAGCTTATGAAAATTTGATGAATAATCTTAAAAAGACTGAAATTACAATTGAAGTTGAAGTGGGTGGCGAAGATCGCTTGTTTGGATCTGTCACCAGCCAGAATATTCATGAAGCTTTAGCTGAAAAAGGAATTGAAGTAGACCGACACGCCATTATTTTAGAAGAACCAATTAAAGCATTGGGGATTTATGATGTTCCGGTTAAAATCACAAAAGGGTTAAATCAAGAAGTCAAAGTTTACGTTATCCAAGCATAAGGTTTAACTGTAAAAAAAATAAAGCCCCTGCCGGATATCATTCGGCGGGGGCTTTTCATTTGGAGTAGATTCTATCTATATGTTTAAACAATCATTAAAATATTTCACTCATCTTTATCTGTTTTGGATTGGTTTTTTTACAGTAGAGCGATTATTATTTTTAATATATAATGTGGAAATTTCAAATCTCGAATTTTCCCAACTAATCGAACCATTTCTATGGTCAATTCGGTTAGATTTGTCTTCCGTATGTTATCTTATCTCTCCTTTGTTTCTGCTTTGGATTATTCACCTTTTTATTCCGATTAAGAGATTTAGAATCTACCATAAATTATATTTTTTTATTTTAATACCTGTTTTGGCATTTGGGATGGTTGCTGGTTTAGAGGTATATCATGAGTGGGGCTTTAAAATAAATAGGGAAGTTGTTGAGTATTTACAATTCCCAAAAGAAGCTTGGGCTTCATCATTAAACTCACCGATTCTTTTGGGTTTTGTAATTTATTTTATTTATACCGTTTTCTTTTTAAAGTGGAGTTGGCGAATTGCAAATGCATTACCCAATATTACTTCAGATGCCTCCGGGTTAAATATCAAATGGATAGCGAAAAATGGAAGTGCGGGGATTTTTAGTATTATTTTATTCGGGGTCATCCTCAGAGGCGGACTTCAACAATCCCCCATTAATCAAAGTTTTGCATATTATTCCACGGATACAGCACTAAATGCAGCAGCAGTTAATACCGTGTGGAATTTCATTTATAGTTACTCACGCAAAGGCCAAAAAAATCCATATCAGTTTTTTACAAATGATGAATTGGATGAAATGATTAAACCAACAGAAGACGATAAGCCATTCCCTAAAATATTTACAGGTAACAACCACAATATAATATTGATTGTATTGGAAAGCATATCTTCAGAAATGTTTAAAAGTATGGGTAGCAAAGATCGCTTCACAATCAATATGGATCGTTTAATTTCTGATGGGCTCTTGTTCAGCAACATTTATGGTTCTGAAAAACGGACTGATCGAGGTATTGTTTCTATTTTAAGCGGTTATCCATCACTTCCTCTCCTTTCAGTAGTAAAGCAACCGGATAAATCTAAAACGTTATCATTTCTACCAAATAGATTTAAAAAATCAGGATATGAAACACTATTTATCTATGGCGGAGAATCAGAATTTGCAAACATGAAAACATACTTGTTAAATGCCGGATTTAACCAAATTCTTGATAAAAACAGTTTTAATAAAAAGGATATGAATTCGAAATGGGGTGCCCATGATCATATCGTTTTTAATCGTGCGTTGATTGAAATAAAAAAAAAGAAGGAACCGTTTTTCTCAAATATTCTTACTTTATCTAGCCACGAGCCATTTGATGTTCCCATGATACCAACATTAGAAGGGAGTGATCGCCAAACTTTATATAAAAATTCAGTCATTTATTTAGATCGGTCCTTGGGAAACTTTATGTCTGCTATTTCAAAAGAACCTTATTATGATAATACGATTTTTATTTTTATTTCTGATCATGGCTTCCGAATAGGAGATGCAATCAACTGGTATCCAAGAAGGCATAAAATCCCTCTATTTATTTATGGGAAACCATTAAAAAAAGAATGGCGGGGGAAGGTTGTTTCTGATGTGGGAAGTCAGATGGATTTATCAAAAACAATCTTAAAACAATTTGACATAAATTCAGAAGGATTTGAATTTTCACGAAATTTGTTGTCTGGTTCAGCCGGATCTGCTTTTTACACATTTAATCATGGCTTCGGTTGGATAGAGGATCAACAGTCTCTTGTTTATGATCATGATTTAAAGACAGTAACCTATTTTAACAAGAGTGTTTCTGATTCAATAAATACACATCTATTTAACAAAGGACGCGCCTATCTTCAAAATGCCCTTCAGGATTTTATTGACCGATAATCAAACTATCAGTTGCCGCAAGATAAACCCTGCCGGTATTTTCATCGACTATGTTTGCTGATGTTTCATTTCCGATCTCCAGTTATCAGACTTTTTCCTATGAAATTCCTGATTCATTATTGAAAAAAGTAAAAGTAGGCGTGCGTGTAAACGCCCCCCTTGGCCGACGAAAAGTTCAAGGGATTGTAGTTGGTTTACAGAAAACATTAAAATATAAAGGGCGCATTCGCCCAATTGAATCTTTGGTTGATGACCAACCAGTTTTGGATCATCATTTATGGAAACTGATTAACTGGCTTGCAGATTATTATAATACACCGGTTGGAATTGCTGCGAAAACGGCACTTCCAACCAGTTTGTCCACTCGATATAAACCCAAAACTCAAATGCTGGTAAAATCAACAGGTCAAAAATCTGACTTACCCAAAAAGGCAAAAGCACAAATTGCCGTTTTAAATCACCTGAAGACACAGAATGGTTTTATAGCGGTTCAATCGTTGGGTGAATTTGCCTCAAACCCGGTTGATGTGTGTAGAAAGCTATCTGGAAAAAATCTAATTGAAATCAAGCTTGAACCCATCATTCCTGACTTAACGGGGTTTTCCTTTAAACCAATGTTTAAAAAAATTCGATTTTCCGGCTATCAAAAAAGTGCAGTGGATAAAATTTGCACCTCTTTAGATAAAAATGAATTCACCCCATTTTTGCTTCACGGTGTGACGGGGAGTGGAAAAACAGAAATATATATTGAGGCAGCGCGCCATGCAATTAGTCAAGGTAAAACCGTCATCATGTTGCTTCCGGAAATATCTTTAACACCACAAATTGCTGGCCGATTTAGATCTGTATTTGGTGATGAAGTGGCTATGTGGCATTCAAAGTTAAATCAATCAGCAAGGGCTTGGACTTGGAAACGGATTTGTGCAGGTGATTATAAAGTAGTGATTGGTGCCCGCTCTGCCATATTCTCCCCATTGAAAAATTTGGGATTAATAGTGGTAGATGAGGAGCAGGAGAATTCTTACAAACAAGAATCGCCAGCGCCAAGATACCATGCAAGAGATGTTTCGCTGATGCGAGGCAAAATCCACAATGCAACCGTTGTGTTGGCAAGCGCCACCCCCAGCCTAGAATCTTACTACAACTATATTCAAGGTAAATTCGAATATATTCATCTTCCAGAGCGGTATGGCGGTGCAAAATATCCCCATGTTCATGTGGTTGATATGATGAAAGAATCAAAAGAAACAGATATGTATGGATCTATTTTTTCAAGGATTCTGATAGAAAAGATCTCCGATAGAATTGGGAAAAAAGAACAAGTGATTTTGCTTCATAATCGTCGAGGATTTGCACCTGTATTGAAATGTGCGGATTGTGGCGAAATTGAAACATGTCCTCATTGCCAGGTATCCTTAACATATCACAAATCAGGGCAATTTCTTCAGTGCCATTTTTGTAATCACCTCAAGAAACAATTGCCCACCCAGTGTAGGGAATGTCATAGCCTTACCTTGCAACTGGCGGGAGTAGGTACGCAAAAAGTTGAAGAAGAATTAATGAACCTATTCCCCGAAGCAATTGTTGAACGTCTTGATGTTGATACAACCCGGTCTGGAAAGAATATTACAGAAGTATTACAAAGATTTTCCGATGGTGATATCAACATATTACTGGGAACACAAATGATTGCTAAAGGATTAGATTTTTCGAATGCAACGCTTGTGGGGATTATCAATGGCGATACCGGGCTCCATCTTCCTGATTTTAGAGCAGGAGAACGCGTTTTTCAGCTAATATATCAAGCAGCAGGGCGTTCTGGTCGCGGTCGAATCCCAGGCGAAGTTGTGGTCCAAACCTATAGTCCGGATCATTCTGTGATTAAATGTGCTACCCAGCTAGATTTGAAAAAATATTATAACATCTGTCTTGATGAGCGACAGACTTTAGATTATCCTCCGTTTAGCTGGATGGTCCGATTGGAAATTTCTGGAGAAAATAAAAGAGCGGTAGAGAATGCATCGAAAATAATGGGGCGAAAGTTTAATCATCTACCAAAAGGAATGATATTGTTGGGCCCCGCATATTGTTACCGAGAAAGACTGCGAAATAAATACCGGATGCAAATTGTGATTAAATCTAAAAAGACTTCAGATCCAAATGGCAATAAATTGCACCATCACTTTAAAAAAGTCATTAACAATAAAGATTCATCCAACTTACCTGGGAATATTCGTCTAATTGTAGACGTAAACCCAGTTTCTCTATTATGATTCGATTCGTTTTTATTATTAATATTTTCGCGAGCGGCATTTTCGCACAATCATCGTTCTCAGGGCTTAGTAGCTGGACTTTTAGCCAAACTGTTGGTTTTGCTGGTGGCGGTTATTTGATTACGTCAAATAATGGTTTCCGTAATGGCGCGATGCTGCCAGATTCATCCCGCCATTTTAAAATAGATTTGGTGAAATATCCTGCAGGTATCAACGGTCAATCCATTATGACTAATGGGAAAATAAATGGACATCGACTTGGATTAAAAATAAACAGACTTAATTATGGCATTTTTGAAGGAAAAAATATGGACAATCAACCAACAGAAGATTATTCTGCGGGCGATATTCATATTCAGATGGCATACGCCAAACCATCAAATTCCGGCCGTTTAGTCTTTGGGGTTAATGCGGGCTTTTTTTTGAGTCAAATTGAGCATACAAATGCCAAAGCTTTTACCCTGTCCCCCGGGTTTGTTTTTAATTCTCGGATTGGAAGCATGGGTCTTACTCTTGAAAATACAGGCGTGGTTTTTGATTCATATACAGAAATCAAAGAAAAACTGCCCTCATTATTAGTTACATCAATTGTGAGTAAAATACCAAAAATTCCAATAGAATTTGAAATAGACTATCTTCGAGCACTAAATATTGAATCCCATTTAATTACATTCTCAGGCCTTATCCATTTAAAAAACGGACTTATAATAAAAGGGGGTGCTTCAACAAAAAAATCAGATCAAATGACCAATATTTCATTTATTAATGATTTATTTACGGATATGGGCGTAGGTGTATCATATGAGATAGAGGATATATTTATTGATATAAACTCATACACTTATGGTCCTGGAGGCTTAGTATTTGCGTTCGGGATTTCCGTTAGATATTAACTATAGACTAAACTATTTTAATTATTGATTTGGTAAAATCAATAATTAAATAAGTAATCCCACCCTTTTTAAGAAATTATTTATGTTTTAACTTTAATATTAATAAAAATACAGGAAAAAGACTATGGTTGACATTCGAGATATAAAAATTCTGGAAATTCTGCAAAAAAATGGCCGTTCTACAGCAAGCGAAATAGCTAAAGTAGTTGATTTATCTATTCCAGCCGTTGGGGAGCGTATTAAAAAACTAGCCGATAAAGGGTTGATCGAACGCTTTGTAGCCATACTAAATCATAAAAATGCAGGATTGGATTTAACTGCCTATGTATTTATTGTCAGTGAGCATTCAGACCATTATGATGAATTTGTAAACAAAGCGAATGAGAACATGGAAGTAATGGAATGTCATTCGATTACCGGTACAGGATCTCATCTACTTAAAATTCGTGTAAAAAACTCACAAGCACTTGAAGATTTTTTATATGAAATTCAAAATTGGCCCGGCGTATCAAGGACTCAGTCAAATGTTGTTCTTTCTACATATAAAGAATCTACAGATATTGACTTAAAAACTTTAAAGGAAATACACAATATTACTTAATTAGTAACGAATCTATTGTTTATGCTTAAAAATATTGGTAAATTAAATAAGGGTGTAAATGGCGTATTTTTCATAGAAAATCCCGAGAAAAACACGGAATCAACAAGCTCTCATTAAGAGTTAATAAATAACTCGTTGATTATTATTTAAGGATCGCCCCTCTCGCAAGGCAGGGGCTTTTTTATTTCCTTACAGATAAAAAGTAAAATCATGGTAAAAGAAAAGATATATCCACTGGTAGATCAAAACGCATTCCACGATGCTTGTGGCACTGGATTTATCGTATCACATTCAGGCAAACCGGAGAAGCGAATCCTACCCTTGGCGATTAAAGCACTCCAACGATTGGCGCACCGTGGTGCAACATCGGCTGATAATGAAACAGGGGATGGGGCCGGAATCCTCACGGATATACCAAGGCTTTTTTTTCAAGAAGTTTTAAAAGAAGACCTCAATATTAAGCTTCCATTTAGGCGTCCATTTGGTGTAGCCATGGTTTTTACTACGCGGCGAGAATTCAATTGGCTTGAAGAAATAGCAAGAAAAAAAGCAAAAGAAAACGGGTTTAAAACATTAGCCGTACGGGAAGTGCCCGTCAATGAGAATACCTTGGGGAAAACAGCAAGAAAATTGCAGCCGTTCATTATTCAGTTTTTTTTCACTGTAGCGCAAAAAGAAAACCGACCCATAGAAGCACGCCTATACTTATTAAGAAAATCGATTGAAAAGGAGATCAGGGAGAAAAAGAAAAAATCTTATATTTGCTCATTATCTTCAGATACAATTGTTTATAAAGGTCTAATGACATCCACTCAATTGGATTGTTATTACACAGACCTTACCCATAAAAAGTATATTGTAAAATTGGCATTATTCCATGAACGGTTTTCTACAAATACTCAATCAACGTGGGCAATGGCTCAGCCCTTTCGGATGTTGGCTCACAATGGTGAAATAAATACTATAAAGGGCAACCGTCTTTGGATGCACGCTCGGGAAAAAGTTATTCAATCACAATTTTGGACGGATGATATTGATATACTAAAACCGATCGTAAGTAAAAGCGGCAGCGACTCAGCCAGTATGGATAATATTCTAGAATTTCTGACAAAAAGCGGTCGCAGTATTTTCAGAAATATCATGATGCTGGTCCCCGATCCTTACGAGTATAATAAAATAATACCATCAGCATTAAAGAGTTTTTTCATTTACCATGAAAATTTTATGGAGCCTTGGGATGGTCCCGCTGCATTAGTCTTTACCGATGGAAATTATGTGGTGGCCAAAATGGATCGTAATGGCCTCCGCCCTTTACGCTATACTGTTACCAAGGATGGATTGATTATCATGGCTTCAGAAGCTGGTGTTGTTGACGTTGAAGATAATAATCTTCTGGTTCATCATCATATGACCTCCGGAGAAATATTTGCTGTTTCTCTTAAAGGGAAAGGTATTCTTCTTAATGATAGGATCAAACGTGAAACTGCCGGAGAAAGGCCCTATTCCAAATCATTGAAGCAGCACATGTCTTCAATAAAAAGAAAAGATGTAAATGAAGAATTTGGGATTTACGGCTTGCCAAAAGAAGGGTTTGACCAACGGCTCCGCGTTGCTTTTGGATGGTCATCAGAAGATCTAACGCGATATTTGATTCCTATGGCAACCAGTGGCAGAGAACCTCTGGGTTCAATGGGAGATGATACGCCGCCGGCTGTCATGTCCCAGCACGATCGTCGTTTTTATGATTATTTTAAACAAAGTTTTGCTCAGGTTACTAATCCCCCGATTGATTCAATTCGAGAAAGAAGTGTCATGGCTCTTTTTAAATACTTGGGTTCAGAAAATAATTTGCTGGATGAAAATCCAACTTTTGGTGGTGCACTTCGGATTGAAAGTCCGATTTTATCTCCTCTGGATATTATCGAACTTTTTCATAGAAAAGAGAATTATCCTAACGAAAAAATTTCAACCCACATATCTATAGATAAGGATTTAGATACTCGCTTAAAATCGATAAAGAGAAAAGCAAAGGTAGCTGTTGAGAAAGGGGCAAAAATTATATTTTTATCCGATGAGAATTTGATCGAAGGCAAATTGCCCTTACCCATGCCATTGGTAGTCTCAGCGATTCACCATCATTTGGTTAAATATAAAATGCGAGCCCAGGTATCATTGATCCCCATCTCCGGCGATATTGTTGAAGATCATCATGTGGCAGTTTTAATCGGTTTGGGGGCCAGCGCGGTTTACCCCTATATGGCGTATGAACTGATTCGTGAACACTTTGCCAATGACGAAGACTGGCCCGACAAAATGGGCAATTATCGATATGCACTTGAAAAAGGTCTGCTTAAAATAATGGGTAAAATGGGCATATCCACCTTAAGCAGTTACCACGGCAGTATGCTGTTCCACGCTTTTGGGCTGGATCATGAATTTCTGAAAAAATATTTTCCTTCGATTCAAAGCATAATTGGCGGAATTGGCTCAAGCCAGATTTATAGAATTTTACTCAAACGTCATGATGCTGCTTTTGAATCGGTAGAGCCGGAGTTTATTGAAAAGGGATATTTCCGTTTCCGGCGTAATGGTGAAAAGCACGGCTTTGCCCCTAAATATTTTAAACCAATCGGGCAAAAGGCCCAGCAAAAAGAGGTAAAGTCGACAAAATCAGACGAATTTATTTACCTGCGTAATTTGATGACTATAAAGAGCCATCGTAAATCGATTCAAACAGATCAAGTTGAATCGACTCAAAAAATATTAAACCGGTTTGGATCTGGCGCCATTTCATTTGGGGCTATTTCAGAAGAGTCCCACCGTGTATTGGCGCGAGGAATGGCCATGGCTGGTGCCCGCAGCAATACGGGCGAGGGGGGTGAAATGGAAGATCGGTACAGCCGTACCAATCCGGACAAAGATGTGAATTCGTATATTAAGCAGATCGCCAGTGGCCGTTTCGGTGTATCGGTAGATTATTTAGCCGCCGCTCGTGAAATTCAGATTAAAATGGCTCAGGGGGCCAAGCCGGGCGAAGGGGGTCAATTGCCGGGGCATAAAGTTTCAGCTCAAATTGCCCACGCCCGGTCTGCCACACCGGGGGTGCCATTGATTTCGCCCCCTCCCCACCACGATATTTATAGCATTGAAGATATCAAGCAGCTCATCCATGATCTAAAAGAAGTGAACCCCCGAGCAAAAGTATCTGTAAAACTGGTGGCTCAACCGGGCGTAGGAACGGTTGCTTCTGGTGTTGCCAAAGCCGGCGCAGATATTATTCTCATTTCCGGCGGAGATGGCGGCACAGGTGCAAGCCCTTTGGGTTCTCTAAAGCATACCGGTTTTCCTTGGGAATTGGGCCTTTCCGAGACACACCAGGCTTTGGTAGCCAATGGTTTAAGAGAACAAATAATTCTTCGAGTTGACGGCGGTTTGAAAACAGCCAGAGATATTGTAATGGCAGCCATTATGGGCGCCGAAGAATTTGATTTTGGCACATCGGTGATGGTGGTACTAGGTTGTGTCATGGCGCGGCAATGCCACCTTAATACTTGCCCTGCGGGAATCGCCACCCAAGACAAGCATTTCATTAAAAAATTTCGTGGGAAACCAGAAAATATAAAATATTATTTGGAAGCAATAGCAAAATCGATCCAGCAGCAAATTGCCGAGATGGGCTTTCAAAAATTGTATGACATTATTGGCAGAACCGATCTGTTGGTCATGGATGCCACTGCAAAATCTGTCATAAAAGAAAGAGGATTAGATTTAAAATCCATTATTAATCCTGAGTCGAAGAAGGGATTACCATTGGCGAGTTCATTAAAGGTCCGTCTGCAGGGGGCTCGCAATGATGACAGTCTTGATGACGAAATTTTGAATGAAGTCCGACCTGCGATCATGACTCATGGTCATGCGGTCGTTATCAAAAGTGTGAATAATACGATGCGATCGATTGGTACACGTATATCGGGCGAAATTGCATTCCTTTATGGCAAAGGCAACTTTAACGGCAATATCCAGATACGAATGGGTGGTGCTGCAGGCCAAAGTTTTGGGGCATATTTGACAGATGGTGTTGAATTGCGTTTAAAAGGGGTTGCCAATGATTATGTTGGCAAAGGTCTTACCGGTGGATTGATTTCAGTAAGGATGCCTCTGGCGGTGCGTCGTAAAAAAGGTGAGCATACAATTATTGGGAACGTAGCCCTTTATGGCGCCACAGGGGGACATTTGTTCGTAGCCGGAAGGGGTGGTGAAAGATTTGCCGTAAGAAATAGTGGTGCCGCCGCTGTGATTGAAGGAGTTGGGAATCATGGCTGTGAGTATATGACCCGCGGTGCCGTGGTTGTTTTGGGGGAAATCGGAGCCAATTTTGGCGCCGGGATGACAGGTGGCCAAGCTTTTGTTTATGCGCGCAATAAGGCCATTTCAAAAAAACTGAATAAAGAATATGTGCGAGAAGATGATTTGACCGAAAGTGATATCAACCTCCTTTACCGTTTACTGCGAAACCATGAATTTCATACTGGGTCTGTTATTGCTAAAAGCATCATGGCGGATTGGGAAACGCATCAAGTATATTTTCGTCGGATTACACCCGTGGCATTAGAGATTGTTGATTTCCAAAATATTTATGATATGCAGGTTGCTGACAGGATGGGCGTAATGCTAAACGAGTAGTTTTTGCCTTAAAGTACAAGAGTCTGGAGTCGGCACACCTAAATTATTAATGTAAATTATAAATAAATATTAATTTAATATTGTACTATTGCTTTATATATTTTATATTAATGGCATATATACCTAAATAAATAATGTATTTATACCATTTATCATAATAAATAAAGGATACAGAATCATGAGAAAATCACTGATTTTAACATTAATAACAACTGCCATAACCGCAGTTGGATATGGCCAATCCAGCATTGGGATTGATATTTATAACCGGTATCTATGGCGTGGGACTGATTTCGGAAATGCAGCGGCACTCCAACCCTATCTCGAGTTTAAAAAAGGGGATTTATCTTTCGGAGCCTGGAGTTCTTGGGCTGTGAATAGTGGCAGCGCCAATGAAAATGATATCTATGTTTCTGCCGAGTTTAAATCTTTTTCCCTGACCGTTACAGATTACTTTTTCCCAGGATATGAAGGAGGGGATAAACTTTTCGACTACTCAGAAAAAGCAGGTTCTCACTTTGTGGAAGCCAGTCTGAGCACATCTTTGGGACCCGTTGGTATTACAGCCGGATATTTTTTCGTCGATCCGGATAAATCCACCTACATTGAAGCCAGTTACGGGCCGCTGTCAGTGGGTGCTGGGAATGGGATGTATACAATCGAAGGAGAGGATGAGAAAGATTCTTTCCAGGTTGTAAATGTCGGTCTCACCGCAAGCCGAGAGCAGTTTACGGCAACCTATGTAATTAACCCGCAGCAGGAAACATCATTTCTTGTGTTCGGTGTTAGCTTTTAATCGAGGGAACTCAAATAATGAAAAATAAAATACTTTGGTGTATCTTTTTTTGCATGGGTTCATTACTCATGGCGCAAGATAGCTTGTCTCTTGAGGTGAATGCTTATGCTATAGATAACCTATTTTTGTTTGTCTGTGCCGTACTTGTGTTATTTATGCAGGCTGGATTTGCCATGTTGGAAGCAGGTTTAAATAGCGCCAAAAACACAGTAAATATCCTCTTTAAAAACATAATGGACTTGAGCGCCGGTGCCTTGCTTTACTACATTCTTGGATATGGTCTGATGTATCCAGGTGATGGGAATGGGTGGTTTGCATTTGCAGGATTCGGCGTAAGTGAAGCCGGGGTAGATCCCGCGTCAGGCGCACTCCATCCCCAGGTGGATTGGCTTTTTCAAGTAGCCTTTGCGGCCACAGCTGCCACGATTGTTTCGGGCGCGGTTGCAGGGCGGTTGAAATTTTCAGCGTACCTGATATACTCAGTAGTACTAACGGGAATTATCTATCCTATTAGTGGTTACTGGAAATGGGGCGGCGGCTGGCTAGACCAACTGGGCTTTTATGACTTTGCTGGATCACTCGTTGTTCACGCATTAGGTGGATTTGCAGGATTAGCCGGTGCTATCGTCCTTGGACCACGACTTGGACGATTTGGAAAAAACGGCCATTCAAAAGTTATTCCCGGATCAAACCTTGCGCTCTCTGCCCTAGGCGTATTAATCCTTTGGGTTGGTTGGTATGGGTTTAACCCAGGAAGTCAATTGGCTATCAGCGGTGCTGCCAATACTAACGCGGTTATGCTTATTGCCGCAAATACGACTTTAGCGGCAGCGAGCGGCGCTGTGGCTGCAATGTTAATGGCCTGGTCACTGTATAAGAAGCCAGATTTAACAATGGCCCTTAACGGCGCATTGGCAGGACTTGTAGGCATCACGGCTAACTGTGATTCAGTTACAAATATTGAATCAATTATCATCGGTTTAGTGGCGGGTTTATTAGTTGTTTTAGGTATTAAGCTCTTAAATAAACTAAAAATTGATGATCCTGTAGGTGCATGGCCCGTTCATGGTTTGTGTGGTATTTGGGGTGGTATTGCCACTGGTTTATTTGGCGGGCATCCTTTAGTTGCCCAGATTATTGGATCTATTGTCATTCCAGCATGGGCATTCATAACTATGTTTATTCTTTTTTCAATTTTGAAATCTGTAGATTTACTCCGTGTTTCTGAAGAAGAAGAACTTATTGGTTTGGACATCAGCGAACACAAGGAAGAAGCATATGCTGGTTTTCAAATTTTTACTGTAGAATAGGAGGAATAAAAAATGAAACTAATAATTTCAATCATTCAGCCAGAAGAATTACCTGCTATTAAGGAGGAACTTCTTAAGCGCAAGATTTACAAGTTCACCATCACTAATGCTAAAGGGCAGGGAAAAGAAATTCCCGTTCAAGAAGTATACCGAGGCATATCACACGAAATTACCCTGCTCATTAAAGTGAGATTGGAGATTGCCGTGAATGATGAATATGTAGATGCAGTTATTGATGCCATCACAACTGTGGCAAAACAAGACGGCGACAAAGGTCGCGGAAAAATTTTCATCATGCCTATCGAAGAATGTATACGAATTCGAACTGGTGAAAAAGGTACCACAGCAATTGGGTAATTATGTATATTGCGCCATGTATTTCCTTGAAATAACTAAGAAATGCTTTAATAATATAGGGGATACAGGCGTAATACATAAAATATTAATAAATGATTAGAGGACAAAAATGGGATTAATTAAAGCTGAGTACATCTGGATTGACGGACATAAACCGACGGCTAAACTGCGGTCTAAAACAAAAGTATTTGATGGGCCGGTTAACAATTTAAATGAAATTCCTGAATGGGGGTTTGACGGGTCCAGTACTATGCAGGCAGAAGGGAAAAATAGTGACTGTATGTTGAAACCAGTTAATTTTATTCCGGATCCCATTCGTGGTGGTGATGATATTTTAATTATGAATGAAGTTCGAAATGCGGATGGCTCCGTTCATGTATCCAATACTAGATCCCAGTTGGTAGAAATTGCAGAAAAATATAAAGATGAGGAAGCGTGGTTTGGTATCGAGCAGGAATATACTTTTTTTCAAGGTCGATCTCCACTAGGTTGGCCGGAGGGTGGTTACCCGGCCCCCCAGGGACCATTCTACTGTGGTGTGGGTGCCGATGAGGTGTTTGGTCGAGATATTGTTGAAGATCATATGGAAGCCTGTGTACAGGCGGGAATTGGTATTTCCGGCATTAATGCAGAGGTAATGCCAGGACAATGGGAGTTTCAGGTTGGTCCATTGGGCCCCTTAGATGCATCAGATCAACTTTGGTTTTCGCGATGGCTTTTGTATCGGATTGCGGAGGAATATGGTGTTAATGCCACCCTTCATCCAAAACCAGTTTCTGGAGATTGGAATGGTGCAGGAGCACATACTAATTTCAGTACAAAATCAATGCGGTCAAAAGGTGGGTTAAAAATCATTGAAAAGGCTTGTGATGCATTGGGTAAAAAGCACGAAGAACATATTGCAGTTTATGGCGCCCACAATGAGGAACGCCTGACGGGGCTACACGAAACATGCTCCATTCATGATTTTCGTTATGGTGTTAGCGATCGAGGTGCGTCTATCCGCATACCGATGGCTACGGCAAATGATGGATATGGATATTTAGAAGACCGCAGGCCATCAGCCAATATGGATCCATATGAAGTGTGCGCAGCGTTGATTAATACCTGCTGTTCATAGTATAAAAATCAAATAGCTACTTGTTTTAGAAGGCCTCAATTTGAGGCCTTCATTTTTTTAAGTAATTACGTAAACTCCTGTCACAAAAATGATCTCCAAAAGATGAAATTCCTACCAAAAACAATATTCTTTCTTATTATTTTATCTGCTTGTTCAGAAAAAGTGCCGAGTGAATCAGAAACATGGAATGTAATTCAGGAGGAAATTCTGACACCCCAATGTGTGAACTGCCATTCTCAAGGAACCGCAATCGCCAAACAGTCTGGATTGATATTAAGCGACGGATTCTCATATGGTGCAATGGTTGGTGTGCCACCAAAAAATATTGCAGCAAAAAATGATAATTTGGTTATCGTTAGCAACGAAGGTGGTTTAAAAGGTCTGGGTAAAAGTTTTTTATGGGAAAAAATTAATGCCCACGATAGAGAACATTATTTAAGTGATCATCAAAACTATGGGCAGATGATGCCCCCAGGGGATAATTTTTTAAATGATGGGCAATTACAATTTATTAGAGCTTGGATAGAAGCGGGTGCACCCGAGTTAGGAATTGTCGCAGATGAAAAATTATTATTGGATTCAAACAAGTATAAACCTCCACCCTTTCATCCTTTGGATCCACCGGAAAAAGGTTTTCAGGTGCATCTCGGCCCGTTTGAAGTCCCCCCAAATTTTGAGAGAGAGTTTTTTCATTATACAGATACAAGGTTGAATGAAGATGTTTTTGTGAATCGAATCCAAATTGAGATGAGACCTGGAAGTCATCATTTCATTCTTTACTCATTTGAGCCAGATACAAAATCTGGCAGGTTACCTGATTTTGGTGTTAACAGGGAGTTGCGAGATCCAGATGGTGCGATCCATACCTCAACACTAATAACCATGTTAAACCACCAGTTTTTTACTGGAACCCAGTGGCCCCGTATGGATTATAAATTACCCGAAGGTGTTGCTTTGCGCTTAACCTCAAAGTTTGGTTTGGATCAAAATGCGCACTATGTTAATAGATCCGATTCAGTTATTGTGGGAGAGGTTTATTCAAATATCCATACCGTTGATAAATCACAAGTTGAACATATTGCAGAATTATTTGCTTTCTCTAATAGGGACTTTAGCTTGCCACCCAAAAAAGTAACCACCGTTGAGCGAACATATCGCGTGAATAAAGATATGTATATTGGTCAAATGTTTTCTCATGCTCATGAATTAATGACCGAATTTATTGTCAAAGTCTCAGGGGGCTCTCGAGATGGAGAGGTGGTATACTGGACTGACGATTGGCAACATCCACCTATTTTAGAGTATGACCCATTAATTGAATTAAAATCTGGGGAAGGGTTATCACTTATTGCGACATTTGATAATTCAACAGATCAAACGGTTAAATTTGGGTTTCTATCAACAGATGAAATGATGATTGTTTTTGGTTGGTATTTTGAATAAACCGCATTAATCCATTAGTCAAATAAATAAACTTATTGATGAAAAGAAATAGATCGTTTTTATGGTTGGGACTTTTTTTAGCCTCAATGGTTTCTGCTGAAAATAACTATCCGATTATATTGGTTCACGGCTTTATGGGGTGGGGTCGAGAAGAAATGGGGAATTATAGATATTGGGGAGGAAAGGTTGATTTAGAACAATATTTAATAGAAAAGGGATATACGGTTTATACAGCGAATGTGGGGCCGGTTTCTTCAAATTGGGATCGTGCCGTTGAGTTATACTATCAAATAAAAGGCGGCCAAGTCGATTATGGAAAAACCCACTCCGAATTATATGGGTTAGTCCGTGGACCAGAGGAAAAATCCTATAAAGGATTATATTCTGAATGGGATGAAAATCATCCTGTGCATCTAGTTGGGCACAGTATGGGTGGACAGACGATCCGTATGTTAGATTACATGCTGAGAACATCTATCATAGATTCCTCCGGGTTATCCGAAGATAGTGGTTTATTAGGGAAAACTCACGAAGGATGGATTAAATCCATCACGTCAATTTCCACGCCACACAATGGCACCACCCTTTCAAATATTGTTTCCACGGGCATACCGTTTTTACAGGATTTTATTGCCTTAGCGGCTATTGCGGGAAATTCGTTTTATAATTTTGACTTAGAGCAGTGGGGATTTCAAAGAACCAAGAATGAATCATGGGGAGACTATTTCAGGCGAATGAGAGAACATCCGGCATGGGGAACAAAAAATATTGTATCATGGGATGTGAGTGTAGAAGGCGCACGCCAAATGAATTCATTTTGCACCGCAAACCCAGAAGTATATTATTTTTCATTTATTACGAGTAATACAGTATTAGACTCTACTTCTTATTGCCACGTTCCAGACGAAGGCATGTCGTATATAATCAGAGCCAATGCGAGACTGATGGGAATGAAAAAAGCTTTTTTCGCTGATGGGTCGTCAACAGATTCAACGTGGTTTGAAAACGATGGAATTGTAAATAAAATGTCTATGTATGGTCCAACAACAGGTTTAAATGGGCCCGATCCCATTACAACCTATCGGAAAAATGAGTTACTCATTCCTGGTCAATGGTATGTCATGGGAGAATATAGGTCAGACCACCGTAAATTTGCCGGACATAGCTTAAATAAAAATGAGTTAAAGATATTTAAAAATATATATTCCAACCATATGGAATTATTGTGGTCTTTGCCAAAATAAGACAAGACAAACATTATGATTGAAATAAAATCTTTTGGAAAACTTGAGTTAAGGGTGGGTACAATTGAATTGGCTGAAGATTTCCCCGAAGCCAACAAACCAGCCTATAAACTGAAAATTGATTTTGGCCCCCAAGGGAAAAAGTGGTCCAGCGCCCAAATCACAGAAAACTACAATATTGATGAATTGCCAGGATGTCGGATTGTAGCCGTGTTCAACTTAGGTAAAAAGAAAATCGGTTCATTTATATCAGAAGTACTTGTTATGGGCACTGAAGATACACATGGAAATATCGTTTTATTAAAACCAGATGCTAAGATACGCGAAGGTTCGTTGGTTCGTTGAGGGTGCTTGTTTATTACAAGATATATTTGTAATATACAAATATGGAATTTGGCGAATTACTTAAACAATTTCTCATCGACCTTCAGTCTCTTTTTCGCACTCATACAAAAAACTTAAATCTAACCCTTCCACAAATTACACTTATGTCATCAATTCCTACAGATGGTATTGACATGACATCCCTTTCCCATAGAATCGGCGTGGATAACAGCACGCTTACTCGACTAATTGATTTACTCATTAAAAATAAATATGTTCTGAAAAATAAAAACCCATTAGATGGTCGATCTATGTTGGTTTTTTTAACAGATTCTGGCGAATTACTTCAAGCGGAAATCGAGAAAGAAGTCGATCGGCTTGGGTCTGATATATTTAATCAAATTCCAATGGAAGATCAGGATGAGGTAAAAGAAATACTATCCACTTTTCACTGGACAGTGACAAAGTATAAAATGAAAAAGTAATTTGTATAATACAAGTAATAATATATCAAAATGGTATAGTTTAAATAAACGAGATCTACCATGGAGAGAATCGCGCGATCCATATAAGATATGGCTATCTGAAGTAATGTTACAACAAACTCAGGTAGAAACCGTTATTCCTTACTATGAAAGATGGTTAAATAAATATCCAACAGTTAATTCAGTGGCGAGTGAAAAGATAGACAAACTTCTAAAAATATGGGAAGGGTTAGGATACTATTCTCGATGTAGAAACTTCCATGAAGCAACAAAAGAGATTATTAAATCTCACAACGGTGTAATCCCTAATCAATTTGGGGTATTTAAATCACTTAAGGGTGTTGGGAATTATATTGCTGGCGCTGTTATGTCGATTGCATTTAACCAACCATACGTTGCCATTGATGGCAATCAACAAAGAGTTATCGCTCGTGTACTTGGTATTAAAAACCTTACTCAAAGAAATAGAAAAAGGCTGAGCTTATACTTATCACAATTGGTTAATTATGGAAATTCTGGCGATATTAATCAAGCTCTTATGGACCTTGGTAGTTCAATTTGTAAGCCCCGAAAAGTTGATTGTACTCATTGCCCGTTTCGCTTAACATGTAAGGCCCATAAATTTAACGATCCTCTTGGATACCCAATAATAATTGCAAAACAAAAAATCCCGACTAAAAGATTTGCCGCGATGTTGATTCGCCATAAAGATAATATTTTTATAAATAAAAGAGCCGAAAGTGGATTGTTGGGTGGATTGTGGGAGTTGCCAAATGTTGAAATTCACAATGGTAGCAAATCAAAGACTTTATTAAAAGAAAAATTAGGGTGTCGATTTGGATGTGAGGTTAAAGTTGGTCCTAAATTGGGTGCAATCAGTCACGCTTTTACACACTTCAAAATGAATATAGATTTATTCGATGGCCAATTAAAAATTAATCCCAAATTAAAGACTGGCGAAAAGTGGGTCGCTTTTTCAGATATAGACCAGTATGCATTTTCTAAGGCAAATCATAAGTTGTTTGAATTGGTTGATGTAAGCAATGGTTAGGGCAATTCTTTCCTTTTTTCTTTGGCCCATATGGTCCATTATATTTTTAGCTGGTGCCCTTGTTTATTCATTTTTTATTTTATTTTTTCCATCACATAAATTGCATCCTCTCGCAAGAATACTTAGCTGGTTATTTATGTTTTTTGGCGGACAGTGGTTTAGAGTAAGGGGCACTGCACCAGATCCAAAACAAGGCCCATATTTATATTTAATGAATCACGAATCTTTGTTTGATGGGTTTATGATGGTGGCGGGTATACGTCATTATTTTACTGGCGTGGGCGCTGTGGAACAATTTTCCTATCCCGTATGGGGATATTTGGTAAAAAAGTATGGCGTTATACCGATTATTAGACAAAAATTGAAAACAGCAATTACTAGCCTACAAACATTGGAAGAGGCGATAAATAATGGGACATCAATGATGATTGCCCCCGAGGGCACCCGGACGCTAACAGGTAAAATGGGTCCATTCAAAAAAGGCCCGTTCCATGTTGCGATAAATACGGGCGTGACAATAGTACCCGTTGGGCTTGTTGGTGCATATAATGCAAAAAGCAAAAACGATTGGCGGATTAGACCGGGTGTCCTAACAACAGTATTCGGAGAACCGATTCAAAAGAAAGAATATGAACACTTAATCTTGAGCGAATTACAGGAACTGATCAGGGAAAAAATATCGACGTTGATCGATCAATAAAGAAGTAGAAATAAATTGATTACATATTATTCAACCCTAAAGTTATTTCATTTAATTGGAATGGCTGCATGGTTTGGTACCGCATTGGTTGTTTCAATTGTTTGGTTCAGAAAAAATATTGGGGACAAGGAATTGATTCTTGATGTTATTACTAAGGTGGAGATGCCCGCATCATTTTTTATCCCGATGACCGGTGTGTTAATGATGATTGAGCAACCATTATGGCTTCAGGTTGGATGGCTTCACTTAAAAATACTTATTGGGCTTGCAGCGGTTGTATTTAGTCATTTCTCTCGAGCAAAACTAATTCATGCAGATATGAAAGATGAATATGTTCGGCAAAAATTCAGCCTATTTCGAAATCTATGTCTCTTAATGTTATTAATTGTTATAATCATTGTAGGTTACAAATAATATACCGATTCGAATTACATGCCTAACATAGAACGCCCACATGAATATTCTTCACTAAAGTCGATTGATGTAAACTCAGAAAAAATTGAAGGAAAATTAATTAGAAAAATTCTCCCAGATTTTAAAATTCTGAATTTTAAAAAAAGTGATGATAGTCCAGAACGAATCAATAATAGATCAGATGAAATAATTCTTTACTCATTCTTTTCTGAGTGGTGCCTCAATTGTCACTATGATGCGGATACATTAAAGAAATTGTTTTCAATTTATAATAAAAAAGGATTAATGATGGTATTAACGATGGATTATTCACATAGAAATCTATCAACTTCGTTTATTGAAAAGTATGGGTTGAATATACCATTCACATTTGGAGAGTTAGATGAAAAGAATGAACAGAAAAGAAACGCTACTCAACTTTATCGACTTAGAAAGACTTTGGGCGATGAGCGTGATTGGGGTACCCCGTTTCATATCCTAATGAAAAATGGAAGTAAAAATATAGTTGGTATTATCATGGGTGAAATTATTGAATCAGAATTAATACCATATTTAAATGAAGCACTTTCTACCAGTTGGCCTATTTCTAATAAAACTTAAATAACGCCAGCTTTTTCTAGGGCTGTATTCCACCGGTTAGTTTTTTTATCAACTTCTTTCGCATTCATTATTGGTGTATAAACTTCATCTGATTCCAGTTTTATATTAGGCCACAATCCAGTTGTTGATTGAATCAACAATGAATGGACACCCAGAGCTGTTCGGTCTTTCATTATTCCGTGATTTATTGTTAAACCAGTTAAATCAGAAATAAATTGAAGAAGAGGCGGTCTCCCACCTCCCCCGCTTGCCATTACCGCCCGAGGTAATATACTTAAATGTGTTTTTGCCAACGTCCAAATATCATTAACGAGAAATCCTATCGATTCCATACCAGCACGAATAATTTCATTGGGTAGATTATCACCATAACCTTCAGAAATATTTTTAAATTGATCTGTCCAATAGGGCGCTGCAATGCCTGTAACAGAAGGAACATAAACACCTCTGGTCTCGGTCTCTGCGCATCGAAGATGCCATTGCATTTTTTTGTGAGATATATTTAATTCATCTTCCAATGAATAGAATAAAGAGTTACAAGCATTAATGGTTCCCTCAAGTAAATACTGCCTATGGCTAGGTTTAGAAAACAAAACACTACTAATTAACCCATTCACATAAGCTGAGTGTTTACCGGCATTGATTTGGACTGATCCAGATGTACCAAAATTCATTGCTACCGAACCGGTGCTATACCCACCCTGACCTATTAATGCGGCCTGTTGATCTCCAATAACAATTTTTAAAGGTATTGAGTAGCCATTATATTTTATGTGTCCAAAATTGTAATCGGATGACACAAGTTTCGGTAAACAACTATTTGGTACTGAAAATAAATTTAACAAATCTTTATCCCACTGACAGGTATCTAAATTCATCATAGTAAACCTTGACGCAATGGTTTCGTCAACTAGACAGTTTCCCGTTAGATAGTGAGTGAGAAATGCACTGATTGTACCAAAAACGGCTGATCCTTTTTCAACCTTGTTTTTTAATAAAGCTGAATTGTTCAGTAGATGTAAAAACTTTGGGCCTCCAAAATGTGGATTAAGTGGAGCACCAGAAATCTTGAAAATAGATTTGGAATTAGAATGAAACTTTTCAACGATTTCAGCCGCTCTGCCATCCTGCCAACTTAGTGCAGGTGTTAATGGCTTAATTGTTTTACGATCCCAAAATAAAAAAGTGGACCGTTGTAACGCAATTCCAGCAGATGAAATAATAATATTTTTATATTTTGCAAACGCTATTGCTTCATGGATTAATTTTAGACAACTGTGAGCAATAGCAAGAGCATCTCCCTCCACGTGTCCAGGTTTTGGGTTTTTTAACGTATGTTTTTCGTGAGCCTTAAATACCACATGGTTAGTTGAATTAAAAAGAAAGACTTTTGTGGCAGAGGTACCCTGATCTATAACCAGAGTGAGAAATTTATCAGCCAATGGCAAATCAGCCAGAAAGGGTTATGTCGTAAATATCTTCAAACGTTTTGGTCTTTATCATACGAATTGCATCCCACGTCAGCTTTGAGCATACTTTGGCACATATCTGACAACCAATACATTCATCATGGCGAACTTGAACGGGTGGAATTGGAATTCCATATTTTTCAATGGGAGTTGGTTCAATACAATCAACGGGGCAAAATGGTACACAAACCTGACATCCGGTACAATTATCCTCGTCCACCACAGCAATAAGTTTCGGTTTCTTTTTCTTAAAGTTTACCTTTTCTGCTGGGTCGGGTACAGTTTTATAGTGATCGTAGTTAAATTTATTTGCCATAATTAATTACTTAAATTTAGGGTCCCGAAGTTAAAAGAATTTATTTTTTATCACCAAAAGCCTTTTTGTCTATTATAAAAAGTAGTTTAATTTCTCGGATACTATTAAAACACTATTAGGAGAAAATAATGGCCTACATTATTGCTGAACCATGTGTCGGAACTTGCGATACAGCTTGCGTGGAAGTTTGTCCCGTTGATTGCATTCAACCCACAAAAGACTCGTGGGAAGAAAAAGGATATGACGAAAACAATTTAGACGGTAAACTACTTTACATTGATCCCGAAGAATGTATTGATTGTGGGGCATGCGAACCCGAGTGCCCAGTTGAAGCTATTTTTGAGGAAAGCGAAGTCCCTGAAGAATGGAATAAATACATCAAAATTAACTATGATTACTTCGGTCGCGAATATTCAGGTTAATATTTAAAAAACAAATCTTATTTAAACGGCTGTTGGTTTCTCAACAGCCGTTTTTTTTGGTTATCTATGAATAAAAATAAAATATTAGAATTATTAAAAACGGTTAATTACCCAGGTTTTAGTCGAGATATTGTTTCCTTTGGAATGGTGGATAATGTATCTATAGATGGAGATACCATCAATGTTGAATTAAAAATCACCACACAAAATGAAGATAAAAAAACGTCTGTTATTAATGAAGTAAATAAAGCATTAGAAAATACAAATTCGTTTACCAATATCAAGATTACTATTCAGGAAGGCGCCCCGTCTTCTCCACAACCTCAAGAGCCCAAATCCCAAGAGCCGCCGCCGGCTGCACCTTTAGATGGGGTAAAACATATTATTGCAGTTGCGAGTGGAAAAGGTGGCGTAGGCAAATCAACGGTCGCAGCAAATATCGCACTTGGATTAAAAAATTCTGGCCACTCAGTTGGTCTTTTAGATTTAGATATCTATGGCCCATCCCTTCCTATTATTCTGGGAATCCAAGAACAGCCAGAATTAACGCAAGATCGGAAGCTTGTTCCTTTAGACCACTTAGGAATGAAAATAATGAGTTTCGGATTTATAAGCGGAAACCAAACACCTATAATTTGGCGTGGACCTTTGGTAGCCCGAATGACCGAACAGTTTTTTCGTGATGTTGAATGGGGAGAATTAGACTATTTAATCCTTGATCTACCTCCAGGGACTGGAGATGTACACCTTACATTAACACAAAAATTAAAAGTCGATGGTGTAATCATTGTAACCACACCGCAAGATATTGCCTTAGCCGATGTTAGTAAAGGTGCGGATATGTTTAAAAAAGTTCACACGCCAATCTTGGGTGTTGTTGAAAATATGTCCGGTCTATATATTGAGGGTAAGGCTGATAAAGGAAGTCAGGTAACGATCGAAGGTCAAGAATTAATATTGGATTCAGATGGCCAATTTTCTCTTCGAATTGATATGTTTAAACGAGGCGGTGGGCAATCTGAAAGTGATCGATTGAATGTACCATTGTTAGGTGAAATTCCCTTAACGCAGGAGATTATGGAAGCCACAGATGCGGGTGAGCCAATTATCAGTAAAACCCCCAAAGCGCATGTATCTAAAATATATCAATCCATTACTGAAAAGGTAATGAATGCACTGAACTAATGTTCAATTATTTTACTGATATTATTGTCCTTATATTTCTTGGCTTTGCTATTGTATATCCATTTTTTCTTTGGATCGCTCCCCTTAAAAAAATAGACATTGGTTTTTATCGTTTTAATCTTGGCATGTGTTGTATTGTTGGGGCCATAGGTATTGCCTCATTTCAATTTCTTGACTCAAGTTTTATTTCTAAGATATATGTATGGGTCTGGTTTGGTGCATTCTTGATAATTACAGCACTATATTGGAACTCAGATCACATAAACAATATGGTGATTTCATCCCTTGCTTTATTTGGCACAGGTACGATGATAGGAGTTGTGGCCGATATAATTTTTGTCAAAATTTTTCCTGGTACCTGGTTTATTGTTCTATTGGGATCGGCTATTACCGCAGGGGTTTTTTTTGCTATGATATTGGGTCATTGGTATTTAAATGTTGTTGCATTGCCCATCAACTTGCTAAAAAAGGCCACCATAAGCCTATGGGTTTTATTGACAATTCGATTATTTTGGGATTTGGTTTATCTTTCAACTAATACGTTTACAAACAATTTCGGGATATCACGTAGCTTATGGTCATTCATGCTCCAATTTGATGGATTCCTCTTAGCGGTTGCTTTTTTTATGGGGAATATTGTACCTATCGTTTTAAACTTTTTTATCTGGCGCACTTTAACCCTTCAGGCAACTCAAAGTGCCACTGGACTGTTATATGTCTCAATCGTCTCAATTCTATTTGGAGATTTACTTTTTAAATACTATCTGATTCAATATGGATTCTTAGTATGAGTCAACTAGATTGTGAAGTTTGTAATAAAACAAAAACATTTTTAGAAGCGGTTAAATGTGATAAATGTCAGAAATCAAATTTATTTGACTATAGCTTAAGTTTTTCTGAGTGCCCTGTTTGTGGGTGTAATCACCTTTATCGAAAAAAAGATTTTAATCAAGCAATTGGATGTATTATTATTTTAATTGGTGCTTTGTTAGTCCCATGGACATATGGTGTTAGTTTGATTGTTCTATCCATTATTGATTTATTATTATATCGTCGAATCAAGGATTCTGTTGAGTGTTATAAATGTAAAACAGAATATAAAAATATGGCTGTACCAGAAGAGATAAGCCCATTTGACCATCACACAGCGGAACTATATGAATCAAGGGAATAGTAAGAATGATTATTTATTGATTGCCCTCGTCGGAAAGAGTAAATTTACCAGCTGTATTTCAATTGATATTAATGCCAAACCCATTTCATGCCGACATTGTTGAAAAAAGAAATCCTTGATCAAGGGGATATACCCACCCATATTGCCATAATTATGGATGGAAATGGGCGTTGGGCTAAGGCAAGAAACTTACCCCGGGTTGCTGGGCACGGCGAAGGAATTAACTCTGTGAGAGAAATTGTGCGGGCATGTGGAGAAATTGGTGTTTCCTATTTGACGCTCTATACTTTTTCAAGCGAAAATTGGCAACGCCCACGGACAGAAGTTTCTGCTATAATGAAGCTATTATTAGGAACGATAAAAAAAGAAATTAAAAACCTTCATAAAAATGGTGTCAAACTTTCTTCAATTGGAAATCTCGAAGAATTGCCAAAAGATTCTCGTGAAGGAATTCTTAATGGCATTGAAATGACCCGAAATAACAATGGACTTAATTTAATTTTAGCATTGAGTTATGGTGGAAGGCAGGAACTATTGATGGCTATTCGGCGTATTGCAGATAAAATTCAATCAGGTGAAATGGAAAAAGATCAAATTTCTGAAGAAAAATTAGTAAACGAATTATATACGACAAACGTACCAGATCCGGATTTATTAATAAGGACAGGTGGCGAGCATCGCCTTAGCAATTTTTTACTTTGGCAATCTGCATATTCAGAACTTTATTTATCTGATATATTTTGGCCGGATTTTAGGGAAAATGAACTGATAACTGCCATTCTAGATTACCAAGCGCGCCAAAGAAGATTTGGAAAAACAGGGGAACAAATATCTTAATGAAAAAACTAATTCCATTTATTCTTTTGGCCTTCGTTGCTGCACAAGCGCCTCCATCTTTTAAACTTAAAGAGGTGCGGGTAGAAGGGAATAAAGAAACCAGCGAAAATATGGTTTTATATACAGCTGGTTTGCAGGCCGGGCAGGATGTATCTACAGAAGACTTTCGACGTGCAGTAAAACGCTTATGGGAATTAGGCGTTTTTAGTAATATTCAGATTCATTTTGAAGGCGAATCGCCAGAGGGAATTCTTATCTCTATTGAAGTTGAAGAATCCCCAGTACTTGGGAAAGTTATATTTAAGGGAAATAAAAAACTTAAAGACCGAAAGTTTAAAGATAAAATTTCATTTCAGCGTGGGATGCGCATCAAACCGAATTTCATGATAAAAACAATTAAAAAGATGAAAGATTTGTATATGGAAGATGGGTATTTCCTCGCAACAATTACGGGCGAAATGATCCCATCGGAGACTGGAAACGATGACGGCAAACAGGATATTGTTTTTACAATAAAAGAAGGCAAAAAAGTTAAGATTAAGGATATTGTCATTGAGGGGAATGAGAATTATTTTGGTTGGGTTGCGGAAAAGTCATGGATTCCAATGCCAACCACTTTACGAAAAAAATTAACTTTATTTAAACTTAGATGGCAACTGAAAGAAACTAAAATTCGCTCTTGGTGGAAATTTTGGGCACCGGCATTTGACCAGAAAAAATATACAGAAGATAAAGACGTTCTGACTACTTTTTACCGAGACGAGGGATATCGGGACTTCACAATTTTATCTGATTCAATTTATTATGAACCCAAGAAAAAAGGCTTGGTTGTTCATATTAATGTGGACGAAGGAAGCCGTTATAAATACCGAAATTTTACATGGGAAGGAAACGCCTTATACGAAACTGAAATTCTTGAAAAAACTTTAAATTTGAGCGATGGAGACTATTATAGCAAATCTGGTTTTGAAGAAGCCGTTTTTCAAAATGTGCAAAGCCTATATATGGATCGTGGTTATTTGTATAGTAGCATAGAACCATTTTTTACGCCGGTGGGAGAAGATGCTATCGATGTGCATTTCTCAATTACAGAAAACAATAAAGTATATATTAGAAATATCAATATTTATGGCAATGATAAAACTCGAGAAAATGTCATTCGACGAGAACTAGATGTATTCCCCGGTGATTTATTTCGGCGAACATTATTGCAACGTAGTATGCGAAAACTCAATGTTTTAAATTATTTTGATCCAACATCATTGAGCCCTAATGTGATTCCTGTTGACGAAGATGAAATAGACCTTGATATTTCACTTGCAGAAAAATCGTCAGATAAAGCTAGCGCTAATATTGGTTTTACTGGAATTTATGGAATGACCGGGGGTGGTAACATTGAATTCAATAATTTCATGGGTAGGGGGCAAATTCTTTCATTTGGATTTAATGTTGGGACACAAGTATCTGTTTACAACAATTATGGTAAGCCCGGGAAATATGAAAGTGTAGAAATGCGGTTTATGGATCCCATGTTTAACGATACGCCTAATCGAATCGGATTTTCACTGCTATATCGATTTAGAGGTCAGGGCAATTCATTTTATTTTTATCCATTCGATGAAAGAACCCGAGGTGGATCAATCCAATGGGGCCGCCGGTTAAAATGGCCGGATGATTATTTTAGAGCTTACTGGGAAATGTCCTATATAAGAAGAGAATATAGTGGTGATGAAGAAACACTGAGCCAGTATTTTGGCAATTTTCGAAAATCAACTGGTATCAGTTTAAAACAATCCATCAGTCGGGATAGTCGAGATCGAGCTGAATTTCCGACACAAGGATCGAGCGCAGCATGGATATCAACATTTTCCGGAGGAATTTTTGGTGGGGATGAAAACTATCATAAACATGTTTTGACTTTAGATTGGTATACACCTACATTCTGGAAATTTGTTTTAACCAGTTCTTTAAAAATTGGGACCATTCAAATGTTAAATACGGATGATGGTGGTTTTACGTACATTCCACCCTATGAACGATTCATTATGGGAGGCAATGGCATTCCTTATGGGACAATGATGAGAGGGTATCCGGATAATTCTATCGGACCCACAACTTCACAGGGACGTGGAATTGGTGGTAACACAATGTTTAAGTATTCAACTGAATTTAGGGTCCCTTTTTCTGAGAATCCGGTTGTATATGCTATGCTGTTTGCTGAAGCAGGTGGTGTTTGGAACGACACTCAATTGTTATCACCGATGGGGTTCCAAAGGAGAAATCCATTGGAACTTAAACGAGCGGCTGGTATCGGCATCAGGTTTTTCATGCCCATGATTGGAATGCTTGGTTTCGATATGGGATATGGGTTCGATGATATAACAGGTGATGGGAATCCTCAAGGTTGGGAATACACAATTATTTTTGGAAGATAATAATTAAATCAAGGAGTTAAATGTGATTAGACAAACAATGAAAACACTAAGTATTGCAGCAATGATTTTGCCTGTTTTACTTATGGCGCAAAATAATATCGGATTTGTTCAATCCGATCGAATTCGTGCAGAATACGAAGAATTCAAAGATGCAGAAGCACAGCTTCAGTTGGAATATCGACAAGTAAATGCTCAGTATAACTTAATGATCGTTGAGCTCGATAGTATTAAACAGGCGTTTGAAACTCAACGTCTCATGAGTAGCCCAGAGTGGCGGAAAGAAAAAGAAGCGGAACTAATTGCACGCGAGCAATCAATTCAAAAATTTCAGGTCACAATGGTTGGCCCGGAAGGCGAACTTTATCGAAGACAAGCTCAATTAGAATTTGATATTTTATCAAAGGTTAAACGCGCTGTGGATAAAGTAGCTGCTGCAAAAAGCATTGATTTTATTATCGATGGTTCTGTAGCCTTGCTCTATGGAAATCCAACATATGATTTGACAGATGATGTTCTATTTGAATTGCGCAAATACAATGTTTCTGACGATAAAGATTCAGCTAACAAAAAATAATTTCGGTCATTGGCCACGTTAAAAGAGTTGGCCGACATTGTACAGGGGACTGTCGTCGGCAATACCGAATTGAAAATTAAAGGAGTCTCCACGATTCAGGATGGGAAACCTGAAACGATCACCTTTATTGCTCATCCCAAATATCTCAAATTTGTTCAATCCACCCAGGCTGCAGCCGTGATTACCTCAAGTACAGAGAATTTGAAGGATAAAGATGGGATTCTTGTGGAAAACCCACAGTGGGCAATGGCAAAAGTATTGGGCCATTTTTCACCCAAATATTCTATCAATAGAGAGATTCATAAAACAGCTATAATTGCCTCAGATGTCTTGATCGGGGAAAATGTATCCATTGGTCCATATACAATTATTGAAAAAGGGGTGGTTATCGGTGATAATGTTGTTATAGGCGCCAATAATATGATAGATATAGACACAGCTATTGGTCAGGATTCTGAGATTAAAAGTAATGTACATTTATACCCTCGGACTTCAATCGGGAAACGGTGTTTAATCCACTCCGGCGCTGTTATTGGTTCTGACGGATATGGGTTTGTAAGCCAAAAAGAAATACATTTAAAGATCCCACAAAATGGAAAGGTTCTTATTGGGAATGATGTAGAAATAGGTGCAAATTGTACAATAGACCGGGGCACGATTGACAACACAACGATTGGAGATATGTGTAAATTTGACAATAGTGTTCAAATTGCCCATAATGTTACAATTGGAAAAGGCTGTTTGCTGACAGCCCATGTTACAATTGCTGGTAGTACAAAAATTGGAGATTTCTGTCTATTCGGTGGGCAGGCTGGTGCAATTGATCATATTACAATAGGTGATCGATCGGTGTTTGCCTGTTATACTGTTGCAATGAAAAACCTTGTTGGCGGAAAAATTTATTCTGGAGTTCCTGCTCGGGAGATAAAAGTAAAAAACCATCAGGACGCTGTTCATGTTGAGGTAAAACAGTTGAAAAAAAGACTAAAACAGTTAGAAGAAAAATTTATAACAATACCATAAAATGGGTATTATAAAATATCAGCGTACAATCGGAAAAGAAACATCCTGTGTTGGTATAGGTTTACATACTGGTGTTGAGTCAACAATCACATTTAAACCTGCGTCCGAGGATTTTGGTATTCGCTTTAAACGTATGGATGTGGATGGCGGGCCAGAAATACGTGCAGATATTGACCATGTTGTTGATATCTCTCGGGGCACAACAATTGAAGAAAATGGCGTAAGGATCCACACGGTTGAACATGCGTTGGCGGCATGCGTTGGCATTGGTCTGGATAATGTTTTAATTGAATTAACAGAAAAAGAACCTCCAGTGATGGATGGTAGTTCAATTGATTTTGTAGAAGCATTGCTTAAAAGCGGTATCGTGAAACAGGATGCACCTAGAAATTATCTTCATATTGATGAAGCCGTGGGTTACTCTGATTCAGAACGAGGTGTTGATATTCATATTATGCCATCAGATCAGTTTCGAATCACGTTTATGATAGATTATAAATATCAATCACTGGGAACCCAATTCACTACAATGGATCAATTAGAGCAAAACTTTGCAAAAGATATTGCACCAGCGAGGACTTTTTGTTTTTTAAGTGAGGTTGAAACATTAAAGAAAAACGGTCTTATTCAAGGGGGAAATCTGGAGAATGCTGTTGTAATTGTTGATAAAGAAATTGATCAGGCCGAAGCAGATAACCTCCGAGGGTTGTTTGGCATTAAGCAAGAAATTAGCTTGGGTGCGAATGGGATATTAAATGGGAAAAAATTGAGATTCGAAAATGAACCAGTCCGCCACAAAGCATTAGATTTAATTGGCGATTTAGCATTATTGGGAATGCCATTACAAGGCCACATTATAGCATCAAAAAGCGGGCATGCTGCAAATGTCGAACTTGTAAAGCGAATCAAAAAAACGTATGAGAAGAAAATACTTCGCCAACGATTTCGAAAAAGCAATTCAACAGATATTTTATTTGATATTAATTCAATTTTAAGTCTCCTTCCCCACCGATATCCATTTGTTTTGGTTGACAGAATTATTGATATCACACCCGGGGAAAAACTAACTGCCATTAAAAATGTAACCATTAATGAACCGTTTTTTCAGGGGCACTTTCCTAATCAGCCTGTCATGCCTGGTGTCTTGGTTCTAGAAGCCATGGCGCAGGCAGGTTCTTTTTTAGTTCTCAACACCGTTGATAATCCCATGAAAAAGAATATGTTTTTCTCTTCATTAACCGAAGCAAAATTCCGGCATCCAATTGTTCCTGGCGATCAACTACGCCTTGAGATGGAATTAGAAAAGTTTAAGATGGGGACGGCTTTCCTTGTAGGGAAAGGTTATGTCGGCGATAAACTGGTGGCAGAAGGCAGACTAAAAGCTACAGTGGTGGATCGGGCAGGAGCCTGAAGCCATCCACATTCATCCCACAGCAATCATATCGCCAAAGGCGAATCTCGGTCAGAATATATCCATCGGTGCCTATACATTATTAGAAGATAACGTAACGATTGGAGATGGAACATCTATTGGAAACCACAATACCATCTGCCAAGGGACCACCATTGGTTCAAATTGCACCATCTTTCATAATTGTTCAATTGGAGAATCACCTCAAGATTTAAAATATGCTGGTGAAGACACCACAGCAATTATAGGGAATAATGTAATAATTCGTGAATCTGTTACAATAAATCGAGGTACAATCGCTTATGGAAAAACAGAAATTGGTGATCATGTATTATTAATGGCTTGTTCTCACATTGCCCACGATTGTATTGTTGGTGACCATACAATCATTGCAAACTTGGCCACTCTAGGGGGTCATGTTGAATTGGGAGATTACGTCAATTTGGGTGGGGGAGTTTTGGTACACCAATTTGGCAAAATAGGGTCACACTCTTTTATCGGAGGCGGATATCGTGTGGTTCAGGATGTACCCCCATTCATTATCGCCGCTGGTGAACCACTTCGTTTTGGCGGGATCAATAAGATTGGTCTTCAACGACGTGGATATTCAGATGAGACAAGATCCCTTATCAAAAAGGCATACAGGTTTTACTTTATATCGAAAATGAATCGTTCGGATGCAATAAAAAAAATGAAATTAGAATTACCTGCCACAGACGAAATAAATGCAATTATTCAATTTATTGAATCTAGTGAGCGAGGAATTATTTAATTTTAGCGTCCCAGAGATGGGTGTGATAAAAAAATTATCTTTCATTTTTATTCTGTCTGTTTCATTGGGACAATGGACATCCTTTCAAATGGATGAATTCACTTATTCTTCGAAAAAGTCCAACATGATGTTTAGAACCGCAGGATTTACTTCCACCCACAATTTTCCGATAGACATATCTAAAGACGATCGGATTGCGCTGGGATTATCCATGTTAAAAGGAATATCTGAAAATGGATTTCTGCCCATGATTAATGGGAAAATAAACGTATCGTGGAATTTATCCTTAAGAGGACGAATGGCAGCGTATTCCGCCGAAGAAGGAACGACTCAGGTTTTTGGATGGGGGTTATCTTTAAAGCCGAGCAAAGATGAAGAATCATCAAAATGGGTCGTGAATCTAGATTCTGGAAAATTAAATTCAAACAACACAATAATCGTTTCAGCTATACAGGCAAGTATAAACCGCCAATTTGATTTACATATATTTCCGATCCATGCAGGTTTTGGTTTGAATATTTTAAATGCGAATTCAAAATTACTATCAAGTAAGGAATATCAAGGGAAAAAAGAAATTCAAACGAATTATATTAATATCGGAACTAAAATCCCGATTTATGGTTTGAGTTTTATTCCACAAGTGTGGTTTGGATCAGAATACACCATGATATCTTTTAATATATCGAGTACATTTTAATAATGAAAAAAATATCTATACTTGGTTCCACCGGATCGATTGGGGTGAATGCCTTGAACGTAATCGATCATTTGGGTGATGATTATATTGTGACAGCATTAAGTGCCAACAAGAATGGAAAAAGATTGATTGAACAAGCTAAAAAATATCACCCCGCATCAATCGCAATTGTAGATAAAGATTCTGCACAATTTGTTAAAACTGAATTAAAAGAATCTGGAATTAAAATTTTTACTGGCCGAGAAGGTTTACTTGAAATGGCAGGTCGCAGCGATTTAGATATCATGCTAAATGGATTGGTTGGATCCTCAGGAATGGAACCAACCATGAAAGCAGTAAAATGTGGCGTTGATGTGGCGCTCAGTAATAAAGAAAGTTTGGTAATGGCTGGCGATCTTATTACACGAGAAAAGAAAAAAACAGGCGCCCATATTTACCCAATAGATAGCGAACATTCCGCAATTTGGCAATGTCTTTCTGGTGAAACGATGAATGATGTAGAACGGATTATTCTTACGGGAAGTGGTGGCCCATTTCGGACACGACCGTTAAATACCTTTAAAGATGTGACTACCGTAGATGCGCTGAATCATCCGAATTGGGAAATGGGGCAAAAAATAACGATTGATTCAGCGACCATGATGAATAAAGGGTTAGAAGTCATTGAAGCGCGATGGTTGTTTGGATTGGAATCTGATAAAATAGATATTGTCATTCATCCTCAATCAATCATCCATTCAATGGTAGAATTCAAGGATAAGTCCGTCAAAGCACAACTGGGGGTACCAGATATGAAAATACCTATTCAGTTTGCGCTCACACATCCTCACCATGCGCCTGCAATGTGGGAGTCACTTGATCTTATAAAAATTGGATCGCTTTCTTTTGAAGCACCGGATTTAAAAAGATTTCCATGTATTGATTTGGCTTATAAGGCATTGAAAGAAGAGGGTACAACATCATCTGTATTAAATGTTGCTAACGAACAATCTGTTTATCGTTTTTTAAAAGGTGAAATCGGATTCATGGAAATTCCTGAAATTATTGAAAAAGCATGTGAAGCACATGAATGGATTTCTCACCCTTCTATCAACAATTTAGTTTATTTGGAAAATTGGACAATGGATTTTGTATCAACATTTAAAAGCCGGTACATTTAAGCAAGAATTACTCATATTAAATTGAAGAAATAAGAAAAAATAATGACCACTTTAATTGCCACAATCATTTTACTTGGTGTTTTAATTTTTATTCATGAATTGGGCCATTACCTTGCGGCGCGCTCGATTGGCGTTCGAGTAGAGCGATTTTCTGTAGGGTATCCACCTCGTCTCATGACATTCACGTCTATTCCAGAGGGTTGGGAGTTCCGATTATTCTTTTATCGGAAAAACAAAGACGGAAAGTTGCTGTGGGGACCCATCAAGTCAACCACAATTTCTTCACCCGGGCGAAAAGGTAGCGGAACAGAATATTGTTTTGCAGTTATTCCCTTTGGAGGTTATGTAAAAGTGGCCGGAGTGATAGATGAAAGTATGGATAAGACTTTTGACCATAAACCCCATGAACTCATGAGTAAAGCCAAATGGAAACAAATATGGTTTATGAGTGCCGGGGTTATCATGAATACTTTATTGGCTTTTATAATATTTACAGGACTGTCTAATTACATGGGGAAACCTGTCGTCTCTCAGGCGCCAATTATTAGTGAATTACTTCCGGGAATGCCGGCAGATATAGCTGGGTTGCAATCGGGAGATGTGATTAAAAGAATCGAAGGAGAAAAAATATCCTCTTGGGATGAACTAACAACTAAAATCCACAGACACCCAAACCAAAATATTGATCTTCAATATACGAGAGAAAGAATATCAGAGTCGATTTCTTTAAAAACCAGCTATAGACTTGATACCGCTACAGGAGATACGATAGGTGTAATTGGCATTTACCCAGAATTTGAATATCAACCCGTTACTTATTCTGAAAGCATCAAAATGGGAATGGCTACCACGGCGAGAGGTTTTGGAATGATTATTCTTTCGATACGGATGGTTAGCTCTGGGCAAGCATCTATCAAAGAATTTGGTGGGCCGATTATGATCGCTCAATTAGCCGGTGAAACAGCAAAAGCAGGGTGGATTCCCTTTTTATCCCTCATGGCACTTATCAGTTGTAACCTTGCTTTTATTAATGTTCTTCCTATCCCAGGGTTAGATGGTGGACATATTTTTCTAACTATAATTGAAGGGATCATTCGCCGACCGCTCTCTATGAAAATGCGAATGGTCATTCAACAAATAGGCATGGTCTTATTATTAATGTTGATGATTACGGTAATCGTGAATGATGTGGGGCGGTTATTTGGAAATTAAATCCGTTGTTCGTTTAATTAATTTTTTTTAATAATAAAGTCATAGATCCAAATTTCATTTTAATTTGAATCTTCACCGGTAACCGTCTGGCATCTTCACTAATCCATATTTGCATATCACCTTGGTTTTTAAATAAGTTTTTTCCTTTTTGGAAAGGGCGTATAACCTTGCATACAAATGTTCCTACAGGTGAATTAATGATTTCTTTTCCGGTTATTTGTAAGTTGTAATTGACAATATTTTTTCCTTCAAAAGAAGTGAACGACATGATTTCTTTTTCTTTTAACTGAATTGTTCGTAAATAATAAAACATAGAAAAGGGATCCCGAGCGGTAAAATTAATTTTAACATCTTTGGTGTTTGTTCGAGCAACACCTTCATCATAATCAAAGGTGATATCTACTGATTTACGATAGGAACCCTCTCGAATATTTTTCTTTAATCTGTGAGTATATAATTCTTTACTGTCCAGCCATATGTCAATTTGATCGCGAATTTTAAATAATTGATTGGCCAATCCTTTTGTTTGAGCAGAAAAAGACACATGATAAGCATCGTTTCCCTGAATTTGTTCTATTCCAGACACATAAAGTTCTGCCTCTCCCACAGGAATCAAATTGAATTCAGCCGAATATTTTAAGGATTCTCCTGTTTTGAAAGGGACATCTTTTGCCAATGAAATAGATAGAATTAAAAGAATCGGTAAAAATATTTTCAAGGTCGAATCACTTTCAATTTTGATTTTTCTAATTTATAAATTGTTGATCCCGTAGATTGAGGGAGTTCCCCATCGTCAATCAGCAAATCAAACTCACCATCAAACTCGGAAATGATTTCATCTGGATTGTTAAATGGGGGCTGTCCTGATCGATTGACTGAAGTTGTTGTTATTGGGAAGCCCAGCTTATCACACAGGTTTGGACCAAAGGGGTGCGCAGGGATTCGAATCCCCAATGTACCATCTTTTCCCATTATGGAAGGGTGAACAATATCTTTTTTTACGGGCAAAATAATTGTAGTAGAACCACGTAAATACTTTTTCACCATTTCCCAATCTTCATAGGAGATGTCAGTCCAAGAAAGAACAGTGCTGACATTTGGTGCGATGACACTAATAGGTACTGTTCGTCCTTTAATTTTATTAAGACGTTTAATCGCAGAATCATTGCGAGCATCTACGCCAAATCCGTATAGAGTGTCGGTTGGATATACAATAATCCCACCATACAGAATGGCATTCCCGGCAACTTGAAGTGCAAGTTCTGAATTTATGTTAATTCGATCTGTTGATTTTTGGCTCATTGTTTTTTTCTCGTTTTCCATTTTCGATGGAACCAAAAATAATGATCTGGATATTCTCTTATTTTATCTTCAAGCATTGTCGTATAGGTTTGTGTAATCGTTTCTATGGACGCGCTACCATTCAATTCAATTTTATCAAACGAAATAACAACGGTGCCGTCTTTTTCTTTATGGGCGAGAGAAAAAACCATGGGTGCACCAGATTGTATATGGAAACGGGCGGAGCCCTTTGGTGTAGAAGATGGTTGACCAAAAAAATTCACGAAAACTCCCCGCTTTTTGGCATCTTGATCGCTAGCAAGAATAAGCATTTTATTTTCTTTAAGTAATGCATACATATTTTCTATTGAGGACTTTCGATACAAATGTTTCATGCCATAAGATTCCCGAAGTTCCTTAACAAATAAATCTGCACCTCGGTTCCCTTGGCGCTGAATGATTCCCCAAACTGGGTATCCGTTTTTACCCAACCATGACCCTAATATTTCCCACAATCCAAAATGACCAGTAATAATTAGAACACCCTTTCCTTGTTGGGCAGCATCATCAACAATATGTTGATTTTCTACACGGAAATTAAGAGACTCGTATGATTTCGGGAGTGCCAAGAACTCCATGAAATTTGTACTGACTAAACGATAAGATCCTTTCAAAACATTGTTAACCCAAGCCATATTTTTATTGGGGAATGCTATTTTTATATTTTGAATTGCTTGATTTTTTCGAATTGGAATTCGATTATAAACAAATGCACCCAGTTTATTAGAAAAACGTGATCGACTTGAATTCGGCAATCGTCGAAGACGCCGAGAAATCACATGTAATAGTCGATATGTGAATTGTTCTTTGAGATTCATAACTGTTTTTTTTACTTCTATCCCTTAGCAGGTGAAATTACCTATAAATTTGTGTTACCATCATTGTTTTTATCGAAGATAACGGCTAAACTTAGGTGAATGAAGAACCGCATATTATTCACTCTAATGTTCATCGCATCCCTCGGGCAGGCCCAAGTTGTCTATAAAGTACCGATTCATGATACCATTGATTTAGGTCTTCCTCCCTTTATTGAACGCAGTATCCAGATGGCAGAAGCGGATAGTGCGGCCGCAATTATATTTGATATTGACACGTTTGGGGGGCGTTTGGATGCAGCCACCCAAATAAAAGATGCGATTCTCAGCGCTAAAATTCCAACAATTGCATTTATTAATCGTCGGGCCATTTCTGCCGGTGCGTTAATTTCATTATCTTGTGAAAAAATATTTATGACAAGTGGTGCAACCATTGGTGCGGCTACAGCTGTAGATATGTCAGGAAAAAAAGGAAGTGAAAAAGTTATTAGTTATATGCGGGAAGAAATGGCTGCTACCGCAGAAAGCCGGAACCGGAACGTGGATATTGCGAAAGGTATGGTGGATGAAGAATTATCATTTACTCATTTAATGATAGATGGTGATTCGATTGAAGTTCAAGATTTGGAAGGCCGTAAAGAAGGGAAACTAATTACACTCACCACAGAACTATCTTTGAAATACAAAATCGCGAATGAAGAACAAGAAACATTTGATGAATTGCTGATTTCACTTGGTCTAGAAGGCGCAAAAATTATTAGTACGGATGAAAACTGGTCAGAAGCTTTTGTTCGTTTTTTAACCAATCCGGTTGTGGCATCTTTACTAACGACATTTGGATTCCTTGGAATATTATTTGAACTCCAAAGTCCAGGTTGGGGCATACCCGGATCTTTTGGATTGGTTTGTTTAGCGTTATCACTAGGCGCATCTTTCATTGCGCGATTGGCCACCATGACTGATATATTGATCATTTTGGCCGGCGTGGCGCTACTTATATTAGAAATTATTGTCATTCCCGGCTTTGGAGTGGCGGGGATTGGTGGAATTGTCCTCATTTTATGGGGATTATATGAGTTGCTATTGCCTGACATACCGATTGGTCCAGAAGTTGAAGCAATGGCCCTGTGGGGACTTATTATCGGAATTATAGGCGCACTGATTGGATTGGTCTTATTGTTTAAAATGATGACCAAAACAACATTTTGGCAAAAGCTCACTTCCCCTGGGGTAGAAGGTGCCGAGGCTGGCTATAGTACATCAGTGGGTTGGGAAAATTTGGTTGGGAGGGAAGGTGAATCCCAATCGGATCTACGCCCTTCTGGATGGGTCAACGTAGACGGACAGCGCGTTTTTGTTGTCAGTGAAGGCGATTTCATTGAAAAGAATTGTAAAGTTAAAGTCCTCTCGGTTGATGGAAACCGTGTGGTAGTAAGAAAACTGAACTCAAAGGAGTAAATCATGGATGTTATGGGAATTATCATGTTGGCATTTTTGCTAATTTTTGTTTTTCTATTATTTTATTTTGTTCCGGTTGGCATGTGGATTCAAGGGATGGTCAGTCTTGGTCTTGGCCGAATTACCATTATTGATCTGATCCGTATGCGATTGCGAAAAATTTCACCGCGCCTCATCGTGGATGGTGTGATCAATACACACAAAGCAGGTTTAGTTAGTATAAAAACAGACATGCTGGAAACACATTATTTGGCCGGGGGTAATGTGGTCAATGTCGTTTTTGCTTTAATCGCATCCGACAAAGCCAATATCCCATTGACGTTCGAAACGGCTACGGCAATTGACCTAGCAGGACGTGACGTAAAGACAGCCGTGGAAACCAGTGTTTATCCCAAGGTGATTGATGCTCCTCGAGACGGGTTTCTATCGGCTGTGGCTAAGGATGGTATAGAATTGAAGGCCCGTGCCCGGGTAACGGTGCGGACAAACATCCCCGGCTTGGTTGGTGGTGCCACTGATGATACCATTATTGCCCGTGTTGGTGAAGGAATTGTAAGCGCCATTGGTTCATCTACCAATTACGGTGGTGTGTTGGAAAACCCTGATAATATTTCCCGCGCCGTTTTGGAAAAGGGACTTGATGCCGGTACTGCTTTTGAAATATTATCTATTGATATTGCTGATCTGGATGTAGGTAAAAATGTAGGCGCCCAGCTTCAGGCAGACCAGGCCGAAGCAGACCTTCGTGTTGCCCAGGCAAGGGCCGAAACACGTCGTGCCATGGCTGTTGCAGAAGAGCAGGAAATGAAAGCCCGAACGCAAGAAATGCAAGCCAAAGTTGTTGCATCAGAAGCTGAGGTGCCCTTAGCCATGGCTCAGGCATTTCGTGAAGGGAAACTGGGTGTATTCGATTATGTGAATATGAGAAATATTCAAGCTGATACGGATATGCGTGAATCAATTTCTGGTGGTTCAGAAAGTAGTTCAACTCAAGCGCCAGAGCGAGATAACGACTAAATGGAAGGATTAGGTTACTGGGTTTTTTTGGCGATAATGTACCTGCTGTCTGCGTTTTTGAAAAAACGCAAGCAGCAGGATACCCGCCATCAAGAAGAACATGAGGAATTAGACCCCCAAACCCCATTTAAATCTGGTTTTCTACAAGATTTGTTTGGGGATATGAAGGAGTTTGTCAATGAAGCGCAGGAAGATGTTTCAGAAAAATTCGACGTTAATGAAATCAATGAAGTAGTCGTAGAGCCTGACCCTGTCCAGATTCCAGTGGAACAGGATCACGTCGTGTTTGAAGATTTGTCTAACCCAGATTCGGAACCGATTCACAAAGAATTTCAATTTTGGAAAGAACCAAAACAAAATAAACATTCTTTTATTCCGCAATTAAAAAGTATGGATGACTTGAAACGGGGAATTGTGATGAAAGAAATTATAGACAAACCTCGAGCCTTAAGGCGGGCGATCCGATAGGCTGAGATCATTTATTAAACTTTAAAAAAGGCAACCCAACCATTATGACTAAAAATGGTTTAGGCCTTTTGGATCTTATATATTTAAATAAGTCAGAAAAATATATTAGATCAAATTATTGATGAGAGATTCAACCCGTTTTTTGAGTTCACCCTCTGTGTTGTCATTATGAATGACAAAATCAGCCATATTTACCTTCTCTTCTTCCGGCCATTGGAATTCAACGCGTTTTAATATTTCTTCACGAGAGAGTGTTTCTCGGCTTAAGGCGCGTTCCATTCGATTTTTCAAATGGGCTGTCACAACAATGACATAATCCAAATGAGCATCAAATCCGGTTTCATAAATCAAGGCAGCATCAACAATAAAAACGCCATGCTTTTTATGATTGAATACACGATTAAATTCTTTATCAATGAGTTCAAATATATATGGATGAACAACCGAATTCAATCTTTGCTGGTGATCTTCATCTTGGAATGCCACCCGGGCCAATTTTTTTTTATCCATCCTTCCTGTGCCATCAATAATATCGGTCCCGAATTCTGAAATAAGTTCATGTTGAACAATTTCATTTGTTGTAATTAAAACTTTAGCTTCCTTGTCAGCATCCAAAACAAAGGCACCTAGTGATTCAAAATACCGGCTGGCGGTACTTTTCCCACTACCAATTCCTCCTGTGAGGCCCACTTTTAACACTTTAATTTAAAACCTTCAAAATTCGTTCTGTGATTTCAGGAATATCCCCAATACCGTTGACCTCTTTCAATAAGTTTTTTTCACGATAAAAATCCAATAAAGGTGCCGTTTGTTCCCAATAAACTTTTTGCCGTTGCCGGATTATCTCAGGGGTATCATCGCTACGTCCGGATTCTTTTCCTCGGTTGATTAATCGTTGTACCAACTCATTTTCATCAGCATTCAAACTTAGAGCGCAATCCAACGAATGGGATATATTGTTCATTATATTGTCCAATCCATTTGCTTGAGGGATAGTACGAGGGAAACCATCTAAAAGGTATCCACTCTGTACATCATCTTTTTTTAACCTGTTATTCATCATCCCCAATAATACATCATCAGGTACGAGTTCCCCAGCATCTATAAATGATTTAGCTTTCCTGCCAATATTAGTTTTTTCGGCTATTTCATTACGAAGAATTTCGCCGGTTGATAAATGAATTAGATTGTAATGTTCACAAATTCGTTTTGCCTGTGTGCCTTTTCCCACCCCGGGTGGACCTAAAAATATGAGACGCATCTCTCCTATCCTATTTTATCGTTTAAATGAGTATTCCTGCAACGGTTGCTGTAAGCCAGGATGCCAGTGCACCGCCAACCATTGCCTTCGTCACTAATTTTGCCAAATCTTTTTTTCGTTCCGGAGCCATTCCGCCAATTCCCCCCAACTGAATTCCAATTGAGCCAAAATTGGCAAAGCCACATAATGCATAACTGGCAATGATGGCTGTTCGTTCTGATATTTGTCCCTCAGCAATAATATCTTTTAAATCTCCATAAGCTATCAGCTCTGTGAATACAATTTTTTTACCCATGAGCATTCCCATTTGGCCTGCTTCTTCCCAGGGGACTCCCATTGTCCACGCTAACGGTTTGAACACAATAGCAAGGATGGCATCCATTGATGTGCCTGCAAAGCTTAACAGGTAGTTTACAAGAGCTACTATGGAAATAAATGCCACAAGCATTGCACCCACATTTGCCGCGAGTTTAAGTCCATCCGTGGCGCCGTTCCCCAATGCTTCCATTGCGTTGGAGCTGTTTTGTTCTACATGAATTTTCAAATCACCCATGGTGTCAGATGACTCAGTTTCCGGATAAATTATTTTTGCTATCACCAACGCCGCTGGTGCAGACATGACTGAAGCAGCTAAAAGGTGTCCTGCAATTCCTGGTATATCTGTGAGCCATTTAACGTAGATCGCCAGTACCCCTCCAGCCACGGTAGCAAAGCCCCCCACCATAACAGCCATAAGTTCTGATTGGGTCATTTTACCAATGAATGGGCGAATCATTAGAGGCGCCTCAGTTTGACCGACAAAAATATTGGCTGAGACGCTTAATGTCTCTGACCCACTGGTTCCCATTGTTTTTTGCATGGCTCGCGCAATCCATTTCACGACAAACTGAATAATACCCAAGTGGTAAAGGACTGCCATGAGGCTAGAGAAGAAAATAATAGTAGGTAATGCACGAAATGCAAAATTAATAAGTGATGGATGGAATCCTACATCGGGTACAAATGATGTAAAGAGAAAATCACTTCCTGCATCAGAGAAACTAATCAATTTGGAAATCACCTTATCCAAAAAACCAAATACGGGTTTCCCCATGGGTGTTTTTAAAATAAAGAGGGCAAAAATTAGCTGTAGGCCTAATCCCCACCCAACAATTCGAAAATTAATTTGTTTTCGATTATTTGACATGGCTACCGCAATGCCTAAGAGTGTTATAATTCCAAATAATCCGATCATTTATTCCTCTGGTGGTTTAAAACAATTTCTACAGCGTGCTTCATAAATATCCGTTTCCCCAATGACAACTTGTGCTAAATCTTGTGTTAATCGCTGATTGCAGGAGGCAGGGTTACCGCATTGAATACAAATGGCACGAAATTTATCCAAATAATCTGCTTCGCACATGAGTGCCGGCATGGGTCCGAAAGGCAATCCACGGTAATCAGTATCTAGCCCCGCCACCACCACCCGCTTATTATTGTGTGCCAGTGATTTGCAAACATTCACAATATCATCTCCAAAAAACTGCGCTTCATCAATACCAATAACATCAATATTTTCTGAATTATCCAAAATTTCTTGTGCATTTTTAACCAGCATGGATTCTAATTTTGATTGGTTATGAGATACCACATGGTTCGTACTGTAGCGATCATCAATTTTTGGTTTAAAAATAAGAGTTTTCATTTTGGCGATTTCAGCCCTGCGAATTCGGCGAATCAATTCTTCCGTTTTTCCACTGAACATACTGCCGCAGATGACTTCAATCCAGCCTGCGTTTTTGGGTGTAAGTGTCATATTTTATAAATGGTAAGCACAATCTGTGCAGTTATTTTTAATGGTTTATGATAATATTGCGTTAATTTTTGTTCGAAGAAGGTCAATAGCTACCCTATTTTGGCCTCCTTCGGGTATGATAATATCGGCAAAATATTTAGACGGCTCAACAAATTGTTTATGCATTTGACGAACTGTTTTTAAATATTGATCTATTACCGATTGAACCGTTCGACTTCGCTCCTCCACATCCCGAGACATTCTACGTATAAAGCGAATATCGTCAGGTGTATCTACAAAAATTTTGATATCCATCAATTCGCGCAATGCGGAATAGTGAAGCGCTAAAATCCCCTCGACAATAATAACATGATGGGAGTCAACTTTACGAATTTCGTCCTTTCTCGTATGGGTGGAAAAATTGTAAATGGGCATATGGATTGACTGACCTTTGATAAGACCAATAAGTTGCTGATTAAACAATTCAATATCAATAGCATCAGGATGATCAAAGTTTTGCAGGTGTCTCTCTTCTAAAGATATATTAGAGAGGTCGCGGTAATAAGCATCTTGTTCAATGACCACGACTTCACCCTCTCCGTATTCTGTTAATAAATTTTTAGCAATCGATGTTTTCCCAGAGCCTGTACCACCGGCAATACCAATTAATATTGGAGAAACGTTCATTTTAGTTTTAATTCGTCAAAGGGTTTTGGCAATAATGCGGCGCTGGTTGTTTCGCTCACAAGTCCATCAGCATCACAAATATAAACAGGAATATCTCCACACAATTCCCATATTACTTGTCGACAGGCACCACAGGGGGATCCGCCATTATCTGTAGATACAGCCAACGCTTTAAAATCGGAATATCCTTCAGAGATAGCTGTGAATAACGCAGTTCGTTCTGCACAATTAGTTAGAGAGAAACTCGAGTTTTCTATATTACACCCACCAATGATTTTACCGTTTACAGTTTCCAAGGCGGCGCCAACTTTATAATTAGAATAGGGCGCTCGGGCCTTGTCTCGCATTTGGATAGCTGTTTGAATGAGTTTTGTCATTTTTTTAATGTGCTAAACCATCCCATTGCAGCGGCATATGCTGGGAAAACGGAACTGCCATGTGTTCCATTTGGAATAGTTATTAGTGTAATATCAGCACCATTCGCTTTTAGTTTATCATGGGCAATCACAGAATTATTATAACCAACCGTTATGTCATTCTCTCCATGGACTAACATAATGGGTGCATTGGGGGACCAATCCACTAAACTATTTTTTGCGAATACATTTTTTAATTCTTGTTCTCCATCCCCTAAAAATTCAGCAATAAAATTTTCTGTAAATAATGATTTCATATTGGTAGTTAATTTATCATTTGCTTCTCCTATTGTCTTTGAACCATCCATTAGTTTTGGTAAGCGTTCAGCATAAGGATTTTGAAATAAATCAGTTGCAGGGCGATTTAATTTTTCGATTGTATTATAAGACATATAAGTAAATGAAATATATCCAGGCTGGGAATATGTTTCTCTACTTGTTATTCTATTTGAAACATATATCATATCATGAGGACCTGCCATGGGTGCTGATGCTGTAATAGTAAATTCATCAGCGTATTTTTCTTCAATCAGTTTATGTGTTGCCATTGCAACATACCCACCCTCAGAATATCCCGCTATAAATAATTGTTCGTTATCGTTTATTCCATTTGAACAAAGCCAATTTTTTGTTGCACGAATTTTATCCACAACGGCTTCAGCTACAAATGCGTGTACGTATGGGTGGACAACATCACTAGAAATGCCTAAACCTAAAAGATCAGGGGAAGAGCCGATATAACCAACTGAAGCAACAAACAATGCATCAAAACCCCGCAGCGGTGCAATTGAAGCAACATTTGTTCGTTTTGATTCTGTGCCATGTTGACCAGAATAAATTGGATATTTTTTATTAGAATAATCTTCATCAGGAATATAAATAGCACCGGATGCCTGTCGCGGTTCTCCATCCCAATCAACTGTTTCATAGACAATACTATAAACTTTTACGTCAAAAGTAGGAATTACACCAATATCAATATTATTATCGGCGAGAAAATCATTCATAAATTTTGCACTAATTGTTCCCATTGGGAGGACAGAAATGACATGGCCGCGGCCATCTTCTGTAGTGGCGCAATCTTCTGTTTTTGTCCCTTCACAGGCAAAAAAGAAAAGGGAAATCAAAAGAAGGGCATGATGTTGTTTGAAACTTTTTTTCACGGAATTCCTCTGTAATTAATGTTCGAATCGAATGAGTTTAAATGCTTGATGGAGCATAATGCCAGCAATAAATCCACCCACGTGGGCGAACCAAGCCACACCGCCGGTTGTATCCAACCCCAAGGAACCCATTCCGTTTGTTAATTGATTAAAAAACCAGAAACCAAGAACAATACTTGCCGGTACGCGTATCGTTGTAAAAAATATAATAATAAAAACAAAAACATGTACCCGAGCGCGGGGAAATCGAATCATATAAAGTCCCAATACACCCGCAATAGCACCGGATGCGCCCACCATAGGGATTTCAGACCCCGGATTCATTAATAACTGGCAGAGGGATGCGGCTACACCACAAATGATATAAAAAAAGGCAAATTTTACATGTCCAAGTGTACTTTCAACATTGTCGCCAAATAACCATAAAAACCACATATTGCCAAGGATATGGGCTATTCCACCATGAAGAAACATAGAGGTAAACATCGTCAATATTGAAAAATCAGATGGAATCAACCCAAAATTATAAATAAATAAGGCGGCTGATTCTGGGTCAGAAAATTGAAATGCAAAAATAAAAATATTTACAGCAATAATGCCATAGGTTACATAGGGGATTAAAATACGGGGGTTGTCATCTTTATATGGAAAAAACATTAATAAACTTTGAATTCAATTTTTTTATTTATTTTATTTCCCGCTCTATCCCGGATGGACAATTGAAGGGTATGGGTACCCAGGGCGAGAGGTCGATCAAGTTGGTATGAAATTATTTTGGATTTGGGCTGATAGGCATAAATCAATGGCTTCTGATCGAGTATTAAATCAAAAGAGGATTCTGCCGGTTCAAACCCGGATAGTGCATCATCAATCTTGAATTCAAATTTGTTTAATTCAAGAGATGGATATTTGCCATGGTCCCCTGGATGCATAGATTGTATCATTGGCGGCATTTTATCTTCTATAATTGCAATGGCGTCAAGGTGTTTGACCTCCCCCGTCAGTACCCGTCGTTCCGAATTGTTTTCTGTTGGGACAAATTGCCACCCTTCTTTTTGGTCATAATAATACAAGTTAATATTTTTTCTGTCCTTCAATTTTACTGGATACCGCAGTCCAACGCTGACGGGTTTCATTAAAGGACGTTCAAAGGGTTGAAGTTGGTAAACGCGGGATAAAAGGGAACCCTTTTTGACAGGTGCATATTTATGCACAGCTTCAATCCACATAAGCGTTGGGCTTGTTACAGAAGATTTTTTTGTTCGGATTGAACAAAAACCATCCTTAGAAACGACCGTGACAGATGTGCCTGGCAAGGCCACTGTATAAGGAAAATCAAAACGAACCTGACGTTCAATGGACCCTTTCAAGATTGCTTCAATCTGATCTACATTTTCAAACCATAGAGGTGGGACGGGTGCGGTCAAATAAACCGAAGGTTGAATCTGATTCAAAGGGATTGTTTCATACTGATATTCTCCCTTTAGTCTTAAAGATACCTCTGCATTCACAGCTTGTTTCGGTTGAATCTGGATATAAACACCAGCGTCTGTATGGGAAATATCCAAGTCCACGTTTACACTTAAATGGTCTCCAGTATTCTTTTTGTTGATCCAATGAATTGGCAGAGATCGTGTTCCCAATCTGTTTTGGGCAATAAACTGGATTACTTTTCGTTTTATTTGTTTTTTAGGGATAGTGATGAGGTGGCCGGTTTCAACTTTCTCAGAAGATAAAATAGTTAATTTTTCATCTGCAAACCCATAAGGTGTAAAAGAATAGGCAACAACCGATTGAATGGGAATTGTAATACTTTTGGGCTGAATTAAGAAAGTGGCTTCTTCATTGGATTCTCTAATTTTTTCAATGATTACTTCAAAAGGTGCCATATTAAAAACAGTCCCGTGAATCACCCGAGTATTTTCAAGTACGTCCATCACAAGGATTTTTACTGTATGATATCCCGGTGTAAGATTGAGAATTCCATTGGTAGAATCTGCATGGATGGGAATAATGGGATCGGAGTCATTTTTATACAGTTTAATGAAGTTTCCCAGATTCAATCGTGCATTGCGGTAATCTCTGATAAAGTTTGCCGTTGGCAGCCAATTGTAATCCAAGCGATCAAATTGAAGGGTGTGATGTAATTTTTTATCAATATAGATTTCAATTCGATGAGGCTGATAAATATTGTTGGCCCCTTGTCGTTTGTCAAAAGCCTTAATAGACAAGCCGAGTTTTCCGGAAATATTGACGGTATCGGGGAAGTGATATTCTCCTTTTTTATCTCTAAATAATGGAAAATTCTGCGGCAATTGATTTCCATTCACCCAACTTTCTTTAGTTAAAGGTGTAAATGCCAGTTCTTCAACAACAGGCGCCAAACGGTCTGCCTGATTTAATCCGTGGACCAATGGATTGAGTGGCTGTCCATGTTCATTCCTGATTTCAAAATGGAGGTGTGGACCGAATGAAAATCCCGTATTACCGGAATAGGCGATTACATCACCTTTGGCAAAACGAAATTCCTCTGATGACAAATAGAAATTGGTAAAATAGGATTGCTGTGCTTTCTGTTCAGCTTTTAGGCGGTCTTCCAATCGCGGGGGAAATTTACTTAAATGAGCATAAACGGCTGTTTGTCCATCATCAAGGGTAAAGTAAATGGCGCGACCAAAACCGGAGAAGTTCGTTACGATTCGAGAAATAAACCCATCACCCACAGCATATACAGGGTGTCCCGTTGTTCCTTTCGTTTTAATATCCAGCCCCAAGTGATATCCTGTGGTTCTGAATTCACCAAAGTTGGAGGACAAATGTTTACCCGTATTTGTTGGCCAAGTATAGTCCTGAGCAGGAAGAATGGTTAAGATAAGCGATAGAGTTATTATAAGTCGCATCGGATAAATTACTGATAAAAATGCCCACCTTCCCAATGTGATTGATTAAAGAAAATAGAGTGGTAATCCTTTATATGTGGTGAAAATCACATTCAGAAATATTCATTGGCTTTCTGTCAAAAAACGCCTTTAAATTGACGGAAGCACTATAATTAAATATGGGGTAAACCATGAATATCAGAAAAAATATTATTATTTTGTTAGTAGGGCTAATGCCTTTGAGTTCGGTATTTGCATTTGTTGGATTTGGATTGCACTTAGGTCAAAATCAATTAGCTATCTCAGATTTCTCGAAAAGTATGGCTACGACCTCCTTCACACGCGGTGGATTTGATAATACATTTGCAGTTGGAGGGTATTTTTATATTGATGCTATTCCATTTATTGATTTAGATGTAGAATTTCAAGCATCAGCGAAAGATTATAAACTGGCATTCAGTGAATCGGTTTCAGGGCAAGGCATTGATAGTGATTTTGGCTGGGCAAGTGCCACGACTTACTTAACGGCAAGGAAAAAACTCATTGGGTTGGGCATCCCTTTGCTGGCCAATGCAAAACTTCATTATGGTGTCGGGTATAATAAACATGTAATCACCCCAATGGCTGATCTTGATATGGTAGAAGGGCTACTCACCAGTGCTTCCGGATCTCTGGAGGACGGCCTTAAAAAATATTTAGAAGATAACACAAAGGATATATCTGGATTTCATCTTCAAGCAGGCTTAAAAGCCAAATTGCTTATGGGCGAAGTAGACTTCATTTACCGCTACGTAATGGCAAAAGACTTGGTGCCGGATTCGAAAGGATTCAGTAGTTTGAATTTGCGTCTTGGACTTACCTTTTAACCTGATTAATTCATTAACCGCAAAGCACGCGAAAATTCGCTAAGAGAAAAAAGAAAATATTTTTAATCTTTTCTCTCTTTCTATCATCATCCTTTTGCGTTCCTTCGCGAACTTGGTGGCGGAGCCTTTTTTGTTTACAATGGTTTAGCTAAAACCACCGTTTGAATATCTTCCCAGATTCGTCCCGACGAACCATTTCGAGCCTCAAATTTTAGAATATAAATCCCAATTCGAGCCGGCTTCCCGTTAGAGCGGAGACCATTCCAGTATAAGAGCCCTTCTTGAGATGAGGCTCTATTCCAATAAGGAGTTGAAATTTTTCGCCCCGTTGCATCAAAAATATTAATGGTAATGGCGGCTTGTTCAAAAGGAAGTTGATAGCGAATGTTGAGTACATCGTCCATGCCATCGCCATCAGGAGAAAATGAGTTGGGGGCAAGGTCAATCCATCCAGATTCAGCCAGCGATTCATAAAAAATGCTATTCTGTTTTCCCGGTGTCATGGCATTCGCATCTACGGTAAGGGCCCAGCGGGAGGAATCATTTGAGATATAATCGGGTCGGAATTTTTCGGTAGATCGTCCTGCCAAAATAGGCCAATTATCAGAATAAACAAGTGAATCAATCACTTGCCCGGTCATATCATAAATGAATATGCCATCGGATGAATTATTCAGAGTTGGCCAATTTTCATTCATAGGAATAACGAATTTGTTCATTTCTACATATTCATAAATAATGGAATCCTGAGCCAATACCAGATATTGATTTTGACTGACCAAAATATCAGGAATAGGCTTTAGCACTTTTGATCGATCCGAAATTGTCCAGTCGCCCAGATCCAATGATTGGGGGAAATAAATTTCCATAAATTCAGTTTGATCTATGTTTGGTTCGGATAAAAACTCATTCAATAATACGGTGCCGAAAGGATAGCTCACTTTCACCGTATCATGGGCCCAATCATTACGGCTGTTTTCATCTCCATCGATATCCAGTTGAATCTCCAAGGGGTGAATCCCCGATGTTATCCCTGGGATGTCTATTTGCACCAAAGATGTATCTCGCGATTGGATGGTTGAGAAGTTTCCGGATGTTAGTTCAACGCTATTTTCTAAAATGGAAATTTTACCGACAAATGGAAGTACACCGGAATTCCTAATCCCAATTTCCATTTGAAAAGGTGTGTTAGGAGAAGGATATAGTGGAGAGTGGAAAATGGAATTCTGTAAAACATTCCCATCAATATTTTGCCACATGGTGACGTTAGGATAGCCCGGAGTCATGGCTATAGAATCCGGTGTTTGTGTCCAATGATTGGCTATGTTGGAAAGAAACGCTGGGCGTTGTTTTTCTGTGGAGACTTCGGACGAAACAGGCCAGGTATCACTATCATAAACAAGACTGTCAATAATATGGCCGGTCATATCATAGATGAAAATACCATCACCATTATTGTTCAGCGCCGGGAAAGATGTTGGCACAATAAAATGCATTTCAGGGTTAGCAAGAGAAACGATATTCGAATCAGCAGCAATGACGATATAATCTTTTTCTGAAACAGTAAACTCAGGAAGGAGTCGCCCCACTTTACTATTATCACTAATTGACCACCCGAAAAAAGATAGAGCAGTATCTGTCACCAATTCAATAAACTCGGACTGATCATTATTGGGTCGTGCCATGAATTCGTTAATATGTACAGTATTCCAATCGTATTGAACCGCCAGTTCAATTTGCCCGGTATTATTGTTGATATTTTGATCGCCTGTTACCAACAGCTCAACGGATAATGTATGGTATCCCGATTGGGGAAATGGCCCCAGATCTAAATTGAATATGGCCGTATCCAGCTCAGATATACTTCCAACATCGGCATTCGTTAATGTATTCCCCAATTCCGAAACCACAATTTCTCCCGTGATGGTATTTATGCCATCATTCATAATACTAGCGGAAAGTACTGTAAAATCTGATTTTGAAAGGTTGCTTTTGGAGAGACGCAAGGAGTTGGCCAGCAGATGACCATCTATATTATAAGGGGAAACACTATTGATTTTTCCTGGTGTACCTAAAGAATCACGGCTCATTTTCCAATTAGAGTGTGTATTGGGTAAATGATTTCGCACGCGTTCGATAGAATATCCCGGTGTAACAATATCGTTCCACCCCAAACTATCGGTAACATTTCCCGAAGGATCAACCAAGTAGAGCGAGTCACTACCCGAGAGTCCATTCCCAATGGATTTGTCATCTACTTTCATCACAACGGTATTGGCAGGGATGGTATAAATCCCGGCGCCGATAGGAAAGTCTCCTTCCATAATAAGGCCAAATCCATCTGGTGGAATTTTGCACCCATTGCTGGAATCTTCGATGGTATCTGTAGAAAATTTATCCCGGAGGAGCCAACCGGTGAGATCCACCGTGTCCGCCGTTGGATTATATAGCTCAACATATTCGTTTGGCGAATCGCTTCCCTCTAAATTATACATGACTTCAGTTATAATTACCTGTCCGCTGATATATGAAACCCATAGAAAAATTGTGCTATATCTGATAAAAACAGTCAGCATATGAGAAAGTAATGTAAAGGTCTTGTATTAAGTTAATAAAATTATGTAATATACTTACGAGTAACTTACGAGGATTAAAGATTAACGCAAAGATGCACCTATCCGAACTTCCATTAAGGAAGCAGGCGGGAAGATGCAAAGAAATTCATGAAAAAAGAAAATTCAATCATGTCCTTATCGGCTGAATAATCAAATGGATTTATCATTTAAACAGCAAAAGTTTTTGAGCTTTGTTCAACGTTATACTGTTGAATACGGTCAAGCCCCTTCCTATGAAGAAATCATGGATGGCATGGGGTTTGCATCCTTGGGGACGGTTCACTGGTATGTCAATGCCCTGACTAACAACGGCCATCTCGATCGTTCCAAAGGACCTAACGGCAAGCGGGCTTTAGCCCTCACTCGTGAGGAGCACGCCACACCGGCCCGCCTGCCATTGTTGGGTTTAATTGCTGCAGGGGAGCCCATTGAAGCATTGGAAAATGCAGAATCAATTTCTGTGCCGCCACCTTTTATTCACCCGGATAATTTTGTACTTCAGGTCAAAGGTGATTCTATGGTGGGAGATCACATTGAAGATGGCGATTATATTATTGTACGGAAATCTGCGGAAGCAAATCCGGGGCAGATTGTTGTTGCTCTCATTAATGGCGAGGCCACACTCAAACGTTATCAACCCACCAATGGTCACGTGGAACTTCATCCCCGTAATCCGGATTATCCTGTGATTATGGTCCATAAAACAGATCATTTCAAAATCAACGGCGTGCTTCTCTATTCCTTCCGGGAATATTGACGTGTGTACCCCACTGTATTTCACCTTCGTCTAAGAGATTTTGAACTGCAGGCCGAGCGTCGCCTGGATGCATCCCTACGCACGCGCCCCATTGCCATTATTTCTTCTCATCATCAAAATGGGACAGTGGTGTCTGTGTCTAAAGAAGCAGAAGCAGAAGGTTTATGTCGAGGGATGAAGGTTTCTCTGGCTCGGCGGATGAGCCATGGCGCCCAGCTTTTGCCCTATAACCCATCGCTTTACGGACGTCTGAATCAATATATTTATTCCGCAGTACAACGGTTTGCTCCCGTCGTAGAACCATCTGGCTATGGGAAGTTTTATTTGGATATGACCGGTATGGAACGCATCTATAAAAGTCATGAGCAAACGGGATCAAACATATCAAAATTGGTTCAAGACCGGGTTGGGCTTAATCCAGTTTTAGGTATCAGTCAAAATAAACTGGTGAGCCGTATTTCCACATCGGTTATTCCCGATACAATTCATCGTATCATGGCTGGGAATGAGACTCAATTTTTATCCCCATTGGGCACGTCAGTCATTCCTACTGTTCACGAACCCACTGTTTGGAAACTGATCAAGTTTTTGATTCTGAACCAAGTGAGACAAATTCAATCACTTGTGAATTCAGCAACCGATGCCCGGCGATTGTTTGGGCGGTATGCATTACCTCTTTCCCGGGAAGTACACGGGCAGGATTTATCCGTGGTGCGTCCCCCAGCCATGAAAGATCATATCGCGGAGCAGACCGTTTTGGCAGAAGATACGAATGACACAACTATATTGTGGTTAGAAGTAAAACGATTATCAGAGCAGGTGGCATTTAAGCTCAGGCAGCGATCCCAGATTGCAAAAAAAGTTCGGGTAGAAATCCATTACACAGATGGGTTTAAATATGAAATTCATGGACAATATTTAAACAATAATGATGCTACTATTTTGACTGAAACATGGCGACTGTTTCAAAAAGCCAATACGCGTCGAAACCGTATCAGAACTATTTTGATAGACCTATCTGGTTTTATGCAGGTGGCCAAACAAATGGAATTGTTTGAAAAAGATACAGAACAGGATCGCATTTCATCTGCTATGGATATTCTTAGAAAGAAGTACAATATGGAAAGTCCTCAATGAACCATGTTTACGCATTTGAATGTCCATTCCCATTATTCCCGAATGTCCGGAACCGCTTCTCAACCAGCGATTCTGACTGCGGCACGCAACCAAGGGATGAACCATTTGGCTTTGACAGAGACCAATGGCTTGTGGGGTTTTATTCGTTTTGTCCAGCACGCTCGCGCTGCTGAGATAGAGCCCATTGCCGGCGTCAACCTGATTACCAATCAGGGCGAAGCTATTTTACTGGCAGAAAATCAGAGTGGTTATGAAAACATCTGCCGCGCCACTTCCGCTGTTCACGATAACCCGTCTCAATCTATAGCGGATGTTTTAGAAAAATATTCCGAGGGGTTATTTGTATTGTCTCATGGGGAATCGACCCTTTCTTCTCTGAGCAAAATCATTCCAAACAGCCATTTATTTGTGGAATTGTGCCCCGGCGTAACAGAACGGTTTGCACAAAAATTATCTCAAAAATTTAAATTAGAAATTGTGGCCACGGGGGATGTGTACTTTATCCAAAAAGAAGATGTGTCTGCTCACCGCATATTACGTGCCATCGATTTAAACACAACACTGTCCCAACTTCCGGAAGATACGTGCAAGTCTGATAAACATTGGTTTTGTTCAGAGAAAGATATGGTACGACGATTTCCCAACAGTCTGGAAGCCATCAATAATAGCACCTATTTGGCTGAGCGTTGCAAACGGGACTGGTCATTTGTGAATACAATTTTCCCTTATTTATCCTTAAAAGATACCCGTCGGTCCAACCGAATATTGAAAGAAAAAGTAGACGCAGGGGCACAAAAACGTTACAAAAAAGTCACGACCGAGATTCGAAAACGAATTGACCATGAATTGGCTTTAATTACAACCAAGGGGTTTGCCCCATATTTTTTGGTTGTAGAAGATATTGTGAAGCAAACGCATGCCACCATCGGCCGTGGTTCTGGCGCCGCATCTATTGTGAGTTATTGTTTATTGATTACCCAGGTGGACCCCATTAAATACAACCTTCAGTTTGAACGTTTTATCCACCCCGAACGAAGTAATATGCCGGATATTGATGTGGATTTTCCATGGGATGAACGAGATGATATCTTGGATTATGTGTTTAAAAAATATGGAAACGAACGTACGGGAATGGTCTGCAGCCAGGTCTTTATGAAACCACGATCTGCAATTCGTGAAGTGGCAAAAGTGTATGGGTTGTCCAATGAAGAAATTAATACAATTACCAAACGGATTGGTTGGGTTGCATCCCGGAGGGATTTACTGAACTGGGTAAAAACCGACGCCCGGTTTGAAAATATAGAACTGGACGGAACGTTAGAAATGATCCTGCGGGAAAGTGAAAAAGTAGTGGGTGCTTTTCGTCACCCATCTGTCCATCCCGGCGGCGTGGTGATTGTTCCTGATGAAATTCGAAAATATGTACCGGTACTCACCGCACCCAAAGGTGTGCAAATTGTGGAATGGGAAAAAGATCAGGTGGAGGATTCGGGACTTCTGAAAATTGATATTCTGGGCAATCGCAGCTTGGCGGTGGTGCGGGATACGATTAAACAAATCAATTTGAATTATGGTGAAGCGGAAACAAAAAACCAACATTTAGATTATCATAAAATTCAACCGATTGGAGATGAAAAAACGGCTGAACTGATGAAAGGCGGAAAAACCATGGGTGTATTCTATATCGAAAGCCCCGCCACGCGACAGCTCTTAGCCAAAGCCGGTGTAGTGGATTTTGAACATGTGGTGATTTATTCATCTATTATTCGACCAGCGGCGAACCGTTTTACTCATATGATGCTGGAGCGAATCCACGGAAAACCATGGAAAGTCAAACATCCGGATTTAGATTTTTTAAAAGAGAGTTATGGTATTATGGTATATGAAGAACAGGTGTCTTTGGCGGCGAAGGTCATGGCGGGAATGGGGTATGCAGAGGCAGAATCTTTGCGCAAAACCATGAGTCGGGATTCTATGCAGTATTTGATCAAAAATTGGGAAAAGAAGTTTTTTCAAGGCGCAAAAAAACGGTGTTATGAAGATGGAGTTATTAAGGATGTTTGGGGTATGATTCGTTCTTTTGTGGGGTATTCGTTTTGCAAGCCACATTCCGCATCTTTTGCCATGCTTTCTTTTACATGCGCATATCTCAAAGCCCATTTTCCAGCAGAGTTTTTGGCAGCGGTAATTTCCAATCAAGGTGGTTTTTATTCCCCGTTTGCATATCTCAGTGAGGCACGTCGGTTTGGGATTCAAATTTTGTCCCCAGATGTAAACCGAAGCTGGATGGAGTATCGGGGTCGAGAAAATAAAATTCGCATGGGATTTATGAGTATTCACAATTTGCAGGATAAAATAATCAAAGAAATATTAGATGAACGAAAAGTGGGTTATTTTACATCACTTGATGATTTTTTCATGCGTGTTAATCCCAATCTATCGGATGTTATGGCCCTGACAAATGCAGGGTGTTTTGCTGCATTGGCGCCGGAATTATCTCATCAGGAAATTGCCTATCGCGCCGCATGGTATTGTTTGGGAGAAAATAATGAAAATAATACGGATGCCACCCTGAGTATGGCAAATGGTGACATGGGGCAAAATGCCATGTTTCATCAAGCGCCATATGGTAAGTTAAGCAAAAAAGATCGATGTCAATTAGAAATTGAATCATTTGGATTTCCTATTTCGGAACATCCCTTAGAACCTTATTTTCCAATAATTAATAGTCGCGTACGTAAGGCGAAAGATTTACACAAATACATTGGCCGGACCATTCACTTAGCCGGTGTGTACATTACGCGGAAGGAAACGGTCACAGTAAAAAATCGAGATGCCATGGAATTTTTGACATTAGAAGATGAAACAGATATTTACGAATGTGTCCTTTTTCCTGAAGCGTTCCAGAAATATGGTGATCTACTGTTGTGGGAAAACCTGTTTATCCTCAGGGGAAAGGTTGAAGAATCGTTTGGCGTCATTTCTGTTACCATCGAAAAGTTAGGGAGCTTACCCAAAATGTTTCGATTAAATCATTCCGGAAGCGTGCCACCACTATAAAAATAGAAAAACTTTATTTCTGAGAAAAACGGAACATCTGCTTAACTTCAAACTTAAATGACTCAGAATTATACAATTATCCATAATGAATTGAGGACAATATGAAAGGAATTATATTGGCTGGCGGCAGCGGTACACGGCTATATCCTGTTACAAAAGTGGCCAGCAAACAGCTCATGCCCATCTACGATAAACCCATGGTTTATTATCCACTATCCACTTTAATGCTGGCGGGCATAAAGGAGATTCTGGTTATTTCTACACCGGAAGATACACCGAAATATGAATATCTACTGGGCGATGGATCCCAACTGGGAATATCCATTTCGTATAAAGTACAGCCCTCGCCAGACGGGTTGGCTCAAGCATTTATATTGGGAGACGAATTTATCGGAGACGATAATGTTTGTCTCATTCTTGGTGACAATGTTTTTTATGGGGGTCAGTTGCCGGAACGTCTCCAAAAAAGTGTTCAAACAGTAGAATCAACACAAAATGCAGTGGTTTTTGGATATTATGTGAACGACCCAGAACGATATGGGGTTGTGGAATTTGATTCGGAGGGACAAGCTGTATCAATCGAGGAAAAACCATCTGCGCCAAAAAGTAATTATGCAGTATCGGGTTTGTACTTCTATCCAAATGATGTGGTCACAGTTGCCAAAGAACAAAAGCCATCTCCCCGAGGTGAATTAGAAATTACCGATGTAAATAAAACATACTTGGATCAAGATCGGCTAAAAGTAGAACAAATGGGTCGGGGGTATGCTTGGCTGGACACAGGCACCCACGATTCTTTGTTGGAAGCCGCCCAATTTGTCCAAACATTGGAAAAGCGCCAGGGAATGAAAATATCTTGTATTGAAGAAATAGCATTTAGAATGGGCTATATAGATAAAACGCAATTGATATCTTTGGGAAATGAAATGGCCAATAACCAATATGGCCAATATTTATTGAAAATTTCAGAAACAAAATAGATGAATTAAATTCTTAATTAAAGACCAAAACCCGTAGTACACACATTCTTGTCTGCACAAAACAAAGTGTGACGACGATTCCGATTAATGTGACTCTAAAAAAGATTCAAGTCGACGTTGAATATCTCTTCTTGTCTCCCGAAAACTATCTAATTGACTGTCCTTATAATTCCAACCGCGAAAAGGATCATCGATACTCCAGTGAATTCGTTCTA
>JABGZQ010000051.1 GCA_018674655.1 Fidelibacterota bacterium
ACAATTTCAGGATATACCTCATCCCATGGCACTGTACCACCCATGGATAATGGAATACTTATCCCAAGTTGGGCAGCAACGCCTGAAAAACCACTGGAACTGGACCCATCTTCAGAAATGGGTAATACTTTAGCGATGGATGTGTACACAGGGTTCGCTATCCAAAACACATAAATACTCATTAATAATGTTGTCAGAATTGGTAAACCGAAAAGGACCCTCACATTTTCTATTAAGATTCTTTTTGTTCGTGGCCACGAAAATTTTCGGGAATTTATTAAAATTTCTTTTTGGGTTAATAAATCACCAGAAACTAACTCACGATTAGACTCATCAACTTTATTTATCTCTTTAGCGTTTAAAATCTCTGATGCGTATTTCATTAAATGTTTCGGAGGTATTTCTCCTGTTTTAATCCAACCAGACAAGGTTTGGGGTGTTACATCAAAATATTCCGCTACTTGATAATTACGGCGAAAACCAAAATGGCGCATGACTTCCATGACCACCTCTTCGGCTGAATGTGATTGATTCGTCATGAATTAATCATTATTTGGTTTTATTGTGAAATTCCTTCTGCATTGGTTCCGACTAAATAAATATCAAATAAACTGGCACCAAAGGATTTCGTTGAACCTACAAAAACAAGGTTATTCTGGGCAGTTTCAAATACAGACCAGCCCCAATCATCATTATCATAGGTTCCATATGCATATGACCAAATAATATTACCCTTATCATCTATCCGAACCATAAATGCATCTTCATCGTAACCAGTAGCTACCTGCCGACCGGAAGATCCGACTAACACGATATCACCCTTTTCAGTCTCCGCAGCACTAAATCGATGATAACTTTTACCATTGGCGGCGAAAGATCTTTGCCAATCTATATTTCCTTCCATATCCATTTTGGCAATTTTTGGTTGGTATACTCCGGGCTCAGCCAAAGAGTTTGCGGTTGAACAAATATAATAATTCCCGTTATTGGTGTTAAGGATACTATATATGGTTTCTTCCATTTGGCCTTCTTCTAAAAATTCCTTTTCCCACAATAATTTCCCCTCTTTATCGGTTCGGAGAACTAAGCCATTTTTAGACCCTTGACTATATCTGTTTCTGCTACCAACGGCTAAGAACCCTTCATCAGGTAGTTGAATTATATCATAGGCCCATTCATGGTTAGGGAATGCAGGGTTCCCATGTCCTTTTTGCCAAATCATATTCCCTTCCTGATCAATTTTAATCAAATAAACATCTGTATTGCCAGAAGAAATCCCCGGACTGTTGGAATGGCCTGCAATTACATATCCGCCCCCTTTAATTTCAATCACCGCTTCACCCACATCCCACATGCCGCCGCCATAGGTTTTTTCCCACATGGTATTTCCGTGGAAATCAGTCTTCACAGCATATACCTGTTGTTCATTTCCGAATGACCAGGTATGACCCACGAATAAGAAACCACCATCTGAGGTTGCTATAACATCATATCCATCTTCATTACCGTCGCCGCCGAAGCTTTTATGCCATTCTACCAGTCCTCTTGCATTGGTTTTAATGGCCCATAAATCTGTTTGGCCATTAATTTGGGGTGAGCGGGTACCCACGACAATAATACCATCATCAAATGGAGAGTGGGCTGCATTCCAGCCATAATCGTACCCTTGGGTGCCAAAGCGTCTTGAAAAGCCCGGAGGTGTTTCTCCGCGCCAGTTATACCCTTTGCCAATGTCTTCGCAGGATAATAGAAAAAGAAGACCTATTAGAAATTTATAGTAATATTTGTTCAATTTAGGCATTTTGGTAGGCCAATTTCCCTATCAAATTTTTAGAAAAATGAATCGTCCAGTTGACCCGCCGCCTGCCAAGTCTTCTTAAAAATAGGGCTGAGATGGGTGACTTTTCGAATTGATTTTTCTTCATGTTTTTGGGTTGGTAATATCATCTATTATTTTGCAGTATTGGCTAAAATTGCAATTGATACCAAGGTTGTAACCAAACTGCTAATCTGCTGGAAACGATCTGGTTTGACACTTTGTTCAGACAATGGTTTCTCGCTTACACGAATGATACTCCCTGGCAAAATCGAAACATTACTGCGGGTATTTATTCTAGATGCTTCCCCATATGGCGTAATGTAAATAATATGTTTTTTATCCCCATGGGTGGTTAATCCACCGGCAAAACTGAGGTAATCCTTGGCAGAAATATTGGCAGACCATGCCATATTCCCGGGATTATGCACCTCCCCTTCCACCTTAACCGTACCTACTATGGGTTTGGCGATTACTGTATCCCCTGGGGTGAGGACTAAATCACCGGTTTTTGACCCAAACATAAGTGTATCTCTTTTTACAATAACATTGTTGATGTCAGAAGATGTTTGAAGTCCTCCGGATCGGGAGAGAATAGAATTAAGGGTTTCCCGGTTGTTAATAAGGGGATAAACACCAGGAGAATTGACGTCTCCCTTTACCACCACCATTTTGATGGGTGTAAATTTTTCATAAAGGTGAACTGATAAATAATCTGATGGTAAAAATATAAAATTATCATTTTCGGAAAAGGTAAACTGATGGGGACTCTGAATTCCATCTGTATGGGAACGGCGTACTAACTCTACATCTTTTATATTATTCCGGTCTACATGAACAATCTTAAGGATTGTATCGAAAGATAATCCCTCTATCCAAGGAATCTTTTTTAAGGGCCTATTATTAACTGAAATGGAAATAGATTTAATCTGCATTGACCTTTTCGGAAAAATAAGGCTATCCCCATTCATTACTGGCGTTGAGTCAAATTGGTTTTTTGATACATAAATATTCGGAGTACCAAATCTTGCAATGATAACTTGGTTGCTTCCATTTCGATTTATACCACCGGCATACTGTAATACAGAATTAATATTATTTTTATTGGTTGTTTCGAAATAGGCCGGTATCAACACAGCGCCGGTAACCGCAACTGTTTCTCCCCTTGGGGGTACGACTATGACATCGTTATCGAGCATTTGTAATGATTTTGAAAGACCATTCCCCGTTATGAGTGGATATAGATCCATGGAATCAATAACGCTTCCTTCCCTTTGTACCATTATATTTCTCAAAGAACCGGTTTCAGTGACGCCACCAGCTAATACCAAAATATTTGGGATACTCATGGAAGGATTTACCACATAATTACCAGGAAATTGGACGTGACCGGCGACTGTAATATTAATGTTTTTTACTTTACCAATTGAAAATTCTAAATAAGTTAATGGAGGTTCTGAATTCAGGCTGGCATAGACTTTTCCAAATCTTTTATTAATATATATCTTTGCCTCACTTGCGGTTTTTCCGCCCAAGTATAAAAGTCCCACATTTTTTATAAATACGGTGCCGTCTCTTTCCAGCATTGCCCGTTCATGCTGTTCCGCCTGGCCCCAAACAGAAATAATAATTTCATCTCCATATCCCAGGACATAATTGGCACTAACATTGGCATTATCAATAAACTGAATGGAGTCTCTCAAAGAAAAAAAGTTATACCCAAAATGCTGCAATGGGGGAATGCTGTCCGTTGAAAGAAGCAGTCGATTTAATTGGTTCAAATCTTTCTGGATTACCTTCATTTTTTCCCTATAATATTTGGCCATATCACCAGGATCAATCAACAGTCGCACAGGTCCATCGTCGGAATCTTTTTCAGATTCCAATCCTTTTTTGACGACTTCATTCGCCTGCTGATCCGCTTTGAGTTTGTCATATGTATTCATAAACCGTTTTAACTCTTCGGCGGATTGGGCGAAAAGAACACTTCCGAAGATGAATATGAATAATATTCGGGTAATCCGTATGTATTTATTGAGAATCATTTGAATAAATTTAAATAATATTCTGATTAATCGACAATGTTAAATTTTTATAATTTTTAGTCAGAGAAATGATGGGTGAAATCAGAAAGTAGATTGCAGATTATTGATTAATGATTATGGATGCTGGACTATTGGAAGTTGTAGGATAAGGCGCTGAAAGAAGATAAAGTATACAAGATAATAAGGGAGTCTTTTTTTATTGCTTGAAAGATTTGGAAACGATTAAAAATTGAGTGTTTTTGATAGAGAGATGGTGAGGGTGTTGGTTTTTCGGGTGTTTGCCAGAATCCCCTCTGCTGCATCGATCTGATTACCCTGGGCATCAACATAAAAATAATCTGGGAAGCCTAAAAAAGCCTCAAACTGTTTTTCGTAATAAATACCAAACCAGATATCTTTATATTTATAACGTGTATCTAGACGAAATTCCATTTTGACTTCTGCAGGGCGATGGGATACAATGCCATGACGCTCGTAATTCAATGCAGGAATTACCATGAGCTTGTCTGATAAATAACCGGCATAAATATACCAATCATCAGAATCGCCGCCCGAATGACCGGCCCATCTCCTTCCTTTATATGAACTATAATCGTATAATCCTCTTGAATACCATGCAGGTGTTCCGCCAGCACCCCGGTGCCTGATGGTATAGGTGAGCATTAGGTTTGACCATTCAAAACCGTACAGCCAGTTTTTTAAGTTTCCTACGCCGTAATCCCGTACACCAATAACTGTAGCCATGGTATGATCGGGCTGGGAAAGAAAATCGGCGAAATACATGCGGTTATCATTAAACCCAACTTCCGCATACAATTTAACATTTCTTTTAGGGAGTGTTATGGAAAAATAACCTGAAAGGGTCTGATCCCAAACATCGTGACCGCCCACGGTATACTCCTTCTCCATTAAATTACTAGTAAAAACACCCTCAAACACCAATATGCTGGCATCTTTTGCGGTCCACACATAGCCGCCAGATGATAAGACGCCGCCCGAGAGATAGTTTCTACTAAAACCCGCTGATATAATAACAGGGCCATACCAAGTCAACTGGCCATTTAAGGCTGTTAAATATTTTGCTTCGTAACCAGATCTCTCATTTAATCTGGCAAAAGTGTATAGACCATAAAACCCAAATGTTCCAATTCTTATTTCCTGAATGGTTCCTAAAATTTGAGCGGGAAGCGGCTGGGTGTTATTCGTCATTTGTAAACTGGAATGTATTCCAGGACCCCACCAGCGATTCCCCTCGTGCCAACCAAATCCCAACCCTTTATAATGTAGAAAAGCCAAGAAATTTCGAATGCCACTACTCACGGGTTTTTGGGTGCCGACCAAGGGGCGATCATTTAATACTGAAAAGGTGCCTCCCCTGTTAATGCCATCTACGGATAAAAATTTATTCGGCATTAAATACGGTTCCGCCATGAAAGAAAAATATGGACTGTTGAATGCTATTTGGACTGAATTAAAACCGGCAATGCCTTTTGACACATAACGGACATCCATATTTTCCTGATTCGGGGTATTATCGTTATAATATCCTTCACTCCTGAATGTGACAGAAAAGGACATTGAATCGGTATTAAAAAACAAGGGGCGAAACATGTTTGACTGGATAGGAATATGACCCTCAAATTGGGATTTTTCACTCAGCAAAAGGTGAAATGGGTCGGCAGGGATGTGTCCTTGTGCCTTTGCACAAGGAAGATAAAAGATAAAAGATAGAAAGATAAAAGAAACGGCCCTAATACGGGAAGCGCGTTTTATTATTTTGGGTTTGGGGATATGTATCATTTCACAGTTGAATAATTAAATATCTATGATTAATCCTTGGGAAGTTAATACGTCTTTTCTATTTTTTTAGGCGCGTTTATTTTAAGATTAAAGAGATGAGATATTAGAAAGAAGACAGACGTGATGAGTGATGAGTTAGAAGTTATCAGAAGACAGATAGCAGATTTCAGATTATTAATTTTAGTCAATGAAAGTCAATTAATTAGAAAAAGGCTCTGAGCTGTTTTGAAAAGGAAGATATATCGCTGGAGTGAAGGTGCCCCAATTTTTTAATAATAATTGAAGATAATATTGTGGCAAATTTCATGCGAACCAATGTGGGTTTCGGTAAATTTGACAACTCCCAATTGAGTATTGAATAATAACCCTTACGACTTAAATCATCTAGTTTACTTGTCATAAATGCAATAATTACATCTGATCCTTCGCTATTGTATTGATCTGGCGATACAACAAGCCCCGGACGCTTTTTTGTTTGTTTTAGATTTGTAAATGGGAAGGGGACAAGTACAATATCCCATTGTTTATAACTCGTTGTAGACATCGTCCTCCGGATTATCCCATTCTTCAAAAGATGGTTCAGATATTTTCATCATGTGGATCAAACTATTATCAGATAATTCATCACTATATTTTTTTCGGTTCTTCTCCAGATAGTCATCTATCCAACTCTCCACCAAATTACTGATCGTTGTTTCCTCCAGGGCGCTAATTACCTTTAGGAGTTTTCGTTTATTGTCTTTAATCCTGATGCTTAAAACACTCATATATTTATCCTACTTGTCGTTTTTACTACTATTAATTTAATAGTTTCTTTGTTTTTCACCAAAACAATTCTCTCGTTTCAAAACAGATCCTTCATTTTATGGATATCCCCCCAGCCCCAGCCCTCGTCTAATTTCAAACGGCGGATAAACTTTGGGAAGGGATTACTTCGTCGTCGCAAGCGTCTCCTCGTAATGACATTAATAAGGATAAAAGATAAAAGGAGAAATCAGAAAAAAGAGATCAGAAGTCAGATAAATTATTAAGGATTTTGGATCCCCCGACTACGTTCCAAGAACTACGGCGGACAAGTTTTTAATATTGAGTTTCACATCCTTTATATAGCAGCAAAGCGGCCTCCGAGTTAGAATTGCCTTATTTCACAAAAGAGCAACCCATTTATTTATATCCCCCTACCCCCTTTAAAAAGGGGGATTTTTAGGTGCTCTTTTTGAAACCCCCAACTAGGTTGGAAGGGCCCGTCATCAAGATGCCGGGCAGGCGGATAATTTCCGGGATGACAAATGTGAGGGTGAATCCCTCTTCGATAAATCTACGAGGGACAAGAAAGATAAATGAAACAAGATGGTCATATCGATCAAGGAACTGGATATACTAAATAGATAATCAAATGCGTTCTTCTATCGCCAATATTATTTATAACATTTTTGTTAAATCAGGGACTTTGGCAACCAGCTTTTTATCTAATGTAACCAATGGAACCTCATTTGCTACGGCCAAAGCAATATATGTAGCATCGTATCCACTAATTTTATATTCGACTGATAGCGCTAATAGATCCTGAATTGGAATCGTATAAGTGTTCTCTCCAAAATATTCAAAAGCATTATTTAATATCTTTTTCGCATCAGACATATCCATTCCCCCATGCTTTACATAGGTGGATATTACATTTGTCATTTCATGGATCCAGAGATCTGGAACATGCCAATAGGGGTCAGAGTTATAAAGCGCCCTTGCTTTTTTACTATGACTTCCGGATATAAATAAATGAATAATTATATTTACATCTACAACAATCATTTTCGACCATTTTGCTTTGCATCATCAATAAACTTATTGGTTATTTTAAATGCACCCAGATATGGCTCAGGGCATTCACGTATTTTATCCGCGCCCTGTAAGCTTTCTTCTAAAATGGCATATATTTCTTTGCCGACACTTCTATGGTGAATTTTGGCCTGTTTCTTTAATTTGTTTTTAATTTCTTCTGAAATATCTCTAACTAATATATCCGGCATAATAACCTCGTGGAATCTTCTTTTAAAGTGATATCAATATTATATCATATATATACAATTTACAAGCGTTTATTCTGGTCAGAAGAAAGAAGTAATGAGTAAGAAGAGACCAGAAAGCAGAAGTCAGATGATTAATTATTAATTAATAATTTTGGATTATAG
>JABGZQ010000059.1 GCA_018674655.1 Fidelibacterota bacterium
ATAAACTCACTCCCGGAAATGGAAAATGGTTCCTTTTCAAAATCGAAACCCAGTTTGATATAATAATCTTTGACGGGAAAAGTAAAGTTCTCTAAAAACCATTTTTCAGTCATTTCCTTCATATCCCGCCGGCGAAGAACCCCATTCATCGTTTCAATACAAAACCATCTGTCATCCAAAAGTGTTCCGTTCCAATCCCAGATAATATGCTTTGTTGCCATAGTTCAGTATAAACCTGCAGGAGTTTTATAAAAAATGAAATAACTTTTATGTTTAGAATGATACAGATAGATCAACTTTCCACCCAACTTCGGCTTAGGCTGAAGGTGCCATTGCCCGGAAAATCTGCACACGCCATGGCCCATATCAAGCCCTTCTCCAAAGTGACCTATCCCTATACCATCGAGAATGCTACACTAGCTGCCGTACTCATTTTACTCTTTCCACAGAAAGATGATATCTGTTTTTTTCTGACGCAACGCACTGAAACAGTTGAACATCATAAAGGACAGATTTCCCTACCGGGCGGTATGCGGGAAAATGGAGAACAACTTTATGAAACAGCAATTCGAGAAACTGAAGAAGAAATTGGTGTCCCCAAAAACGATATCCATTTAACGGGCAACCTAACGCCCTTTTTTACCCCTGTTACCGGATTCATGATTCATCCCTTTATAGGATGGACTAACCCAAAACCCAAAACCATAATTCATGATAAGGAAGTCGATATGTTATTCACAGCCTCTATCCATGATTTGATCCATGATGATACATTAAAAACTGAAAACTGGACAATTCGGGGGTATGATGCCACCGTACCTTTTTATAATTTTGATGGTCATAAAGTATGGGGTGCAACGGCTGCAATCCTTTCTGAATTTAAACTGATATTACAAGAATTGAAATTTTGAAATATTTTATGACACACTATCTTAATAAGGTAGTATATCAATTATATATCCTATCTTTCTTTATTGTTTTTATTTCCTGCGACAAAACTGACTCTCAACTTCTACATGAAGAGGATCCGCAATTGAACCCAACCCTGCTTCAATTTATAATTGATACGGATGGTAAAGAGATTCTGGATGAGCCCAAAATTCCAGCAACTCTTGTCATCAGAGATAGTGGTGATACGCTTTATAATGGTTATATTGGCATTGAATATCGCGGATCAACATCCCAGATTATTTTTGATAAAAAACAATTTGGTGTAGAAACATGGGATGAAAAGGGAAATGATATTGATGTATCCCTTGGCGGGCTTCCTCCTGAAGAAGATTGGATTTTACAGGGCCCTTATAGTGACAAAACGCTTATTCGAAATGCCCTCATTTATCATTTATCAAATTCGATTGGCCAATATGCCACAAGAACGCAATTTTTTGAACTGACCCTTAATAGCGATTTTTTAGGCACCTATCTATTGATGGAAAAGATTAAACGGGATAAAAATAGGGTCGATATAAAAAAATTGAAGCCCAATGATAATCAGTCTGGTGAAATAACAGGTGGTTATATAATTAAAATTGATAAAACAACTGGAGAAAGCACAAATCACGGTAATTATAGTGAAAAAATATCTTTTGCATCTCAATACGATCCCTATGGCGAAAAAGGTAAAGATAAAAAGATTTATTTTTTATACGATACTCCCGACCCAGATGATATTTCTCCACAGCAAAAATCTTACATCCAATCTTATATTGATGCTTTCGAAAATACACTTCTATCTGAAAACTTTACAGATCCAGATGTTGGATACCGGAAATACATAGATGAAGATAGCTTTGTAGATTTTTTTATTTTGAATGAACTAAGTCATAACCCCGATGCCTATCGCCTCAGCACATTCATGCATAAGGATAGAGGCGGCAAATTAAAAATGGGACCTATTTGGGATTTTAACATTGCCTTTGGAAACGTGAATTATTGCCGTGGTAATGATGTAGATAATTGGATTTATAAATATAATGAATATTGCCCGAATGATTTTTGGTTGGTTCCTTTTTGGTGGGAACGGTTATTGGAAGATCCTTACTTTATTAATAAACTCAAATCAAGATGGTCAGAATTAAGAGCGAATCAATTATCAGATAAAGAGATTTTTGGTAAAATTGATTTCCTTGTTTCTGAGCTTGAATCAACAGGAGCTATAAAAAAGAATTTTGAAAGGTGGCCAGTATTGGGTCAATGGATATGGCCCAATGCATTCGTAGGCACAACCTATGAATCTGAAGTGGAATATTTGAGAACCTGGTTAACCCAGCGCTTAACCTGGTTAGATTCAAATATTCCTATGTTATAGAATTTAAATTATTGGTTTGGCAGGACTAGAATATTTCTCCATTAGAATCAAGGAAGTTTGCTTCATCGCATCAAAGGAAAAACAGGGCTAATAGATATAGGATTCCCAGATCCATCATTATTTTAAAAATAGAATTTTTTGAAATTTTGTTTTATGGCCAGAATTAAAAATGATAAAATAGACTCCTGAACTGACATGGACACCATTATCATCTATACCGTTCCAATTAATGCGATAATGTCCTTTTTCTAGATTTTGAATAGGGAACTCTTTAACAAATCGACCTAAAACATTTGTAATGGTAATCGAGACTGATTCAGATTCATTCAAAACATATGGAATTGTAATATTACCATTGAAAGGATTGGGATAAGCCGGTAATAAGTTTATTTTCCCCGGGATTGATTTTTCTGTATCTATACTTAGTGAATTGAAGTTACTGTTCATCTCCCCAGGTGTCCCATAACCTGTGGAAGCACCCCAAGCTGATGCCATCCAGTTTTGTAAACTCGGATGAGATAATTCTAGTGTGGGGCCATCGCCATCCGCTTCTGTAGGCCATGGACTTTTATCATCATACATCACTGAATCAATGATTGCGCCACGACTATCATATAACCTAACTGCATCACCGTCTCCACTTAAACCAAAATCCATTGGTCCGTATAAGGAACTTAATTGTGAAAAATGATTGGTTAATTTTTCAGAGCTATTTGCTATAATGATGAATTGATTTGGTTCGATTGTTGTTCCACTAGGTATTACAAACCGATTTTCATCATTGTCATCTTTAACTTCCCAATTTGTTAAATTAATTGTCGTCTTACCCCAATTGAATAATTCGATCCAGTCCCCAGTATCATAATTTTCATGTGAATTATAATTTATTTCATTAATAACTATGTCAGATGGGTTGTAATCAACAGGTTGGAAAATTGCTTTTAATTGATTTCCATTTTTTATATCAACCGTCATTGATGCGCTAGAGTCCGGGTATGTTTCCCATCCGATGAACTCAAAACCTTCATTTGGTATTGCATGAACTAAAATAGGAATACCCGGGAAATAGTCTCCCGTCCAATATTCCTGTTCAATCGTTAGAGTATTGAGTTTGATTTTTCCTGATTCCTTAGGAGAAAAACTCACATGAATAGATTCCGAGTTCGAAAGGCCAAATTCATTTATCAAATGAATTTTTGCATAAAATGGTCGATAGGTATTAAACGATCGAATAATATCAACTTTATTATTCCAATTATTTAAGTTCCCCCATTTTTCTTGATGTTTTGAAATTACAGAAGCAATATTATTTTGAACAGAATCCAGTTTTGCATTGAGAAATGATGGTTTAAAAATAGAATTCAAAAAATCAGAATATGTATTAATAAACTGATTTTTAAAGGAACTATTTTCAAATAATCTTCTTAGTAAAAATGTACTCCAAGGAGGATTGGGCCAACTGTTTCCATTCGGCTCCGTGGCAAATTTCAATGTATTAAACTGATGATGATTTGTCATCCAAGTTGGGAATGCGAATCCAAAATCTGTATCATATAAAATCCACCGCCATTTTCCATTGATACGATGATCACGCCATACTTTTACATTGTTTCCTGGCCAATCCCGATTATCAATAAAAATTTGGACAATATGATAATTAATATAAGATTGGATATCAATCCACTGAGTTATCCCGTTATAAACTATTGAATCGCTTAAATCATTCTTTGTCACGTAATCGATGAGATTTATATAATCAGACTTAGTTCCATGATTTGCGCGTGCATTATTTTCATAATTTCCATTCAATTCAACTAAATCAATATACTCCAAGGGTATTCCATGATGAGATGCAATAAAATGTTCACTAATTTTTTCCCTCAAATTATGGATTCCCCAAAATGTACTATTAAAATAGACAATTGTAGGTCGATACTTTTGGAAATCGATATCCACCCCATTTAGAATTGTGCTTGTATATCCATCTCTGAGCATGGTCGATTCCCAATCATTCCCGCTGTTCCTTAGTATGAAAGATTCATATTGATCAATATCTGAATCAGGAAAGAGTGAATAATCAATTTTCGATGGGCCATATTTTCTTCGGGCAAAAATGGATAAAGATTTTTGCGCATTTCCCCTGCTCCACCCACCGAATATCTTCACCCCTCCATTAGCATTATATGAATGACCATTCGGTTCCAACAATTCAAAATGGATCCCCCGTTCCCAATCTTGCCAAAAATTTGCACCAAAATGAGGAAAGTCTGAAGATGCATCTGATCCTTTTACATAGATACCTGTATCTGGATTAAAAAAATCTGAAGGATCCGCACTTAATAAAACAACGGGTAAATCATAAGAATTATCAAATATGTAATTCTGAGTTGCCACTTTTGATTTTAACCAACCTTCTTTATATGCAATAGATCGTACAACAGTATTCTTATCAATAGTTAATGCTTGATCAAATAATTTTGAATTTTGAGTAGGTAATGACCCATCTAGGGTATAAAATATTTTTACATCATTCTCTTGATGCGTCATATTTATTGTGTTAGTTCCAAAATAAAAACCTGATTCACTTGAAAAAACCGGTTTTGATAAAAAGCTTACATAGCCTTCTTGATCATTAGTAAGCCCTGGCGTTGGGTTATCAAAAAGAGCCCAGTTTGAAGATTCTTTAAGTCTCCCTTTTGATTTATTTGTTGGAATTTCACCTGTACTAACTGAATCAATAATTTCACCAAGAGTATCCCTTAATATAATTGTTTCACCCTTTGATTTAATTTTGAAATTGGTATGAAGATATGTGACTGGCAGATCTATCCTGATATCTGGGGATCGAGAATTTTCTTTTTCAGTAGTATATCCAGCTGTTAAAAATGGAATGCACGACAAATCCGATGATCCCTCGTTATAATTATGGACTTGGATCGCAAGGATATTCTCTCCACTTAAAAGTGGGAATTTATCTAAATCAATCCAAATCGGTTCTGGAAATCCGCCAGACTTAATCTCCGCTTCATGTAACGCCGTAGCCGCACTATTGTATTGTACTTGGGAATTTGGCGTACCCATATTTCTTCTGGAAAACTCTACACCATTTAAATAGGCCACATATCCATCATCATAGTCTAAGTGAAATAATAATTTTGAAATAGACTCAGGCAAATCCAATTGAAAGGATTTTCTAACAAACACCGACATTGTTTTAACTATAATTGTATTATCATCATTATCCCCATAACCATATCCACTCGGTCCTGATGACCATCCTGCTGGTACATTTTCTGATTTCATCCAATCAGAAGGAGGCTCAGATGACCCCACCCAATAAGACCATTGATCTGATTCAGTGATAATGGCATCCCATTTCTGTACCAAACTAGTCCTGTCTTTTCCGGATGCAAATAAGACTAAAAAAGAATGGGGATTTAACTCAAATTCAGGAAATACCCAATCAAATGGTTTATCTATGTCATCAGATAAGCCATATCCTTTAAGTTGTAAAGCTGATTGATCTGAATTATAAATTTCAATCCAATCGGGAGAATCACCATCTTCATCAAATATTGTTGAAGCATTTGAACTAACTATTTCATTCAATTGGACAGATTGGCCATATAGAATATTTACAAGAAAGATTGTTATGACTATTCTCATAATTTTTGGTCAACGAATAAGCGTGATCTTTTCTTGAATGGTTTTATTACTATCATCTAAAGTCAGAAAATAAATTCCACTAGATACCTGTCGCCCCTTTGAAGAAGTTCCTGACCAAATAACCAGATTTTTCCCAGGTTTACTACGTCTTACAGTCGCCCATATTTTTTGCCCATTAATATTATAAATAGCAAAATTAATCTGGGTATTGAAGAGGGATTCATACTCAATTATTAATTGATTGGACGTTGGATTTGGATAAATCTGATGGTTAAAGGATATTAATCCATTCTTTGCTTCATTAGATTCTATTTTTAACAATTTAAGATTTACCTCTGGACGTCCGATTAATACCTTAAGTGTTTGGAGTCCTTTCGATAAATATGCCTCACCTATTTCTGTATCTATCCATATTTGATTGCCCCCTGTAACAGGAAGGTTAACTGCATCAATAATCTTTTCCTGGCCGGAATAAATCACAATCGCCCCCTGGTTTGCCGATGAAGAGGATCGAACTGAGAAAGTGTAATCACCTGATTTTAACACATTCACGGTATAATTCATAAATTCTCCTGCTTGGGTCCACCCCACACTATAGGGAATAATCGTAGTATCATTAGATGACTCAATATCCACACCATCATTACGATAACTCCAGCCTGAGTTACCGCCACTGATTTGATCTCCAACTCCTGTCCGCATATAATCATAATCCATGTACGATACACCCAAAGCACCTAAATCATAATCAGCAAATGCAATTTCCCCGGGGATAAAATGATTTTTAAATGGTCTACTTTCTTTTCGATAACTTTTTTCCAACAAGGAAGAAATGACACCTCTTCTTATTTCGCAATTTTCTAACAGTAAGCCTTCCGCCATTTCCATTAAGCCGGAAGCATTAACGGCTTGACTAGGCTTAGGTATTTTCCCTGCCCAATAATCAAGAATAGCTTGATAATTTTTTGTAATTGGTACTGAAGCAATAGTTGTAATTGTATCATATTTTTTATACGTCCACCAATTCCAACCAATTCCTTTGGATTCAACAAGATCAATTACTCTTGCCCACCACTCATTAGAGTTTTCACCAAATTCACCAAGCCAAAGAGGTGTATTTGTTTGGTTGCTTAAATTTAATAGATATTGAATAGTACCTATAGTAACATCATTCCAATACTTATGAAAAGCCCATACCATATTATTATCAAAGGCTGGTGTTAGACCTCCAAAACTAGTTGAATACCAATTACCGTTAACAAAAATAATATGATTTTGATCATACTTCCTGATTTGATTTCGTATCCTTAAATGTAAATTTCGATTTTCTTTATTTCCCATATTATTTGGCAACACAGGTTCATTAATAAGGTCATAACCACCAATGGTTTTTTCATTGCTATATCTTTTTGCAATTTCTCCCCAGATATCAATTAGGTGATCTTGATTTTCTTTTATCGTCCAAAGTTCTGCAACGCCATGTGCATCCGCAATTTCGCCAGGGCTTTGGCCACCTGGTGCAGCATGCATATCTAAAATAAGATACAGTTTATATTCTTTACACCAAGATACTAAACTATCAATTATGGTGAATCCTTTTTCAATATATACGTCTTTTGAAGGGCTGAGAAACTTATAATGCAAGGGGAGACGAATTGAGTTAAATCCCCAGTCTGCGATTGCTTTTATATCCTGTTCTTGAACATAATTCTGTTCAAATTTTTCATAAAACTCATTTGCTGAATTTTCTCCAACTAAATTGACTATCTTTTCTCTAATCGTAGTAGGAGAACCTGATCCAGGTATTTGAAACATATAGCCTTCTGGGACTAACCAACCTCCCAAAGCAACACCTCGTAATATTACTTTGTTTCCGTTACCATCTATAATGTTGGTATTAGATGTTTGGAGATACCCCTGTCCAAAACCAGAGGAAAATGAAATTACTAATAAAACAAAATGAAGATTAATTATTTTGTTTTTTGTAAACACGAACGTAATCCACTTCCATATCTTGAGGAAAGACTGTAGTATTATCTGGAGAGCCGGGCCAATCTCCGCCTACGGCGACGTTGATTAATAGATGAAATCGCTGATTGAAGGGCCAGGTTTTATAATCATTTTTCTGATCATTTACAAATGTGAAGTATTGCTCATCGTCAATGAAAAAATCAATGCGATCTTCATACCACTCAATTGAATAAACATGAAAAGAATATTTTACGTCAGAAAGAACTTTTGTCTTGGTTCTCTGCGTACCAATTTTATGATTATAGGATTCTGTGTGGACCGACCCGTGGACTCTTCCTTCATCATGGCCAACATGTTCCATAATATCAATTTCACCACTTTTTGGCCAGCCACCATAAATCCAATCCGTTGGAAGCATCCAAATAGCAGGCCATATTCCTTGGCCTAATGCAAGTTTGGCTCTAACATCAATACGTACATATTTCCAATCTCCTTTTCCAACAGTACGTAATCGCGCCGAGGAAAAGTACCTGAGGTTGTTTGCATCCCCGATACCAGAAGGTTCGAATTTTGCACGAATATGAAGCACACCATCCTGCACAAACGCATTGGCTGAGTCATTGGTATAATATTCAAGTTCATTATTTCCAAACCCATGCCCACCAATCTCATGAGACCATTTATTTAAATCAAGAGGACTTTCACTAAATTCATCTTGCCATACAAGATTCCACCCATCCCGGTCCCAATCATTTGATTCTTCAATATCCTCCACTCCCTCTTGAGAGGTGCAACCGGAGAAAAAGAAGATTAAAAACCAAATTGGTTTCACTTAATCAGACTCATTTTTTTCAATTGAACATCGGTTTCAGTTTGTACTCGAACAAAATAAACACCACTACTAAAGTTATTACCATTCCATTGGATTTGAATCGCATTTTGCCCTTGAAGCGACTTATTTTCAAACAACACGTCAACACGTTTCCCTTGAATATCGATAATATCAATTGTGGCATTCATGGCATTTTCTGTATGAATAGGAATGGTTATATAACCATTGAATGGATTGGGGAAAACTTCCCCTAACTTAAATGATCTGGGTATATCTAAATCCTGAACGCTCAAACCGGGAGTACCACCATCCCAGAAAATATCGTCTAAAGCAAATTCACAGGCTGCACCGTTGACTTCTAATATGACAAATTCATAACTCAACATCCGTAGATCAATAAATTCCCCCCTGATTTCACTAATCGGAATTGATGCCTGACCCCAATTGCCATTCCGAGTAAGGCCATATTTAGTTTGATTTGCAGGAAAATCAACATATGACTGATTACCCCAGGCATCGATAATACCAATCTTAAAGGAAATATTAGCTGGAATATTGATCATGAATTTTAAATATCCATCACCAAAATTACTTAGGTTAACCGGTTGAATGGACATGATACCACCACCAAACCAACCTAAACCAGTTGATGCCCATGTAATGCCATTGTCGCCTTCAAATGGCGCGATTGAGCCTTCAGTAAGCGTACCTTCCCAAGCATATATCTCTGAACTCACACCCTCTTCCAAAGCGCCTTTAGTGGATGTATTATCAGTGTATATGCCAAATTTTTCGCCCTGTGCATACGGCGGGCCAATGTGCACCTCACCTTTCCCATTCCATTTGTATACTTTTATATAGTCAACATACATTTCAGCTGGAAAAGGCATGGAAATTGAGGCACCACTTCCACCAATATAATTTCCATCGGTGAACTGTCCACCTATGGCCAAGTTCGCTATTAAATAAAATGGTTTCTGAAATTCATCTGATTCACTATCAATAGGGAATGGATCTGTATACAAATCATATTCCACTTCATCATCGATTACTGTAAACCGGATGCTATCTGCATCCCAATATATGCGATAGGTGAGAAACCTGTCGGTTAGATTATCATAATTGTAGTAAGGCCTACAATAATCATCATCCGGATCCCATGAAATACTGGCAGCACCGGATGGATTTTCTGGGACCACAGCATCATCCGAATAAAATATCGCGTTTGCCCCAACTACCTGATTAACCGTTGAATTATTTGCACTATTACCACCATTATGCTGGTCATGTAAATCTCTAAATTCCTGGCGAGAACCCATTTCCATCATATCTAATTCTCCGCTACGGGGCCAGTTATAATTTGCCGTGCCTAACAACCATATGGCTGGCCATCCACCAAGATCAATATCTGATATATTAACTCTTGCTTCAATAACACCATATTTTATCGCCACTTTTGCTTTTGTCGTCACCTTCCCCGATGTATAGCTTAATGGATTTCCCCATTGATCCCTTATATCAGGACCGGATTCCATTCTGGCAGTAATATGTAGTGCATTATTACCAGGTTCATCGGGAATATCTGCAATATCAACATTATCTTCCTGATAGTATTCCAATTCACCATTACCCCAACCCCAAGATCCATTTCCAGTAATCTTCATCCAGTTCTCTAAATTATTAAAATTCTCCACCCAGATAATTTCGCCAACCTGAGCGAAAATATAACTAGAGGTTAGAAAATATAATATTGATATTATTTTCATTCCTGATCTGTACCTTCTTAATTCAATGTCTTCCAAAAAATATGTCAATATTTATGCTATTTGAGTAAAACTACTTTTTGTGTAGAATTAAATTTGCCAGACATCATTTTTATAAAATATATACCACTTGGCTGTCTACTTGCGTTCCAAGTTATTGAATATTCACCTGCTCTATGATATTCGTTTAGTAATTCTTCAATCTGCCTACCATAAATATCGTAAACCGATAGATTAATGATATTACTATTACTTAAAACATAATCAATCTTTGTTGATGGATTAAATGGATTTGGATATGCAGGTAAAAGTTTAAAAAGCTCAGGTATTGATTCTGGTGAAGCTACGCTAAGCGGGTTGGAGTTTACATAAATTTCGTATTGCCGGATTTCTGTCTGTCCCGTACCATAGACCACTTCATTGCCTAATTCAAAGTCGGCAAAATATTCGTGAGAATTAAGCATACCTTGACTGACCAAGTGATCCACAAAATGGTGAACTCCCAAAACACCGTTGTACTGGGGTTTTGTTGATAAAAATGCGAAATAGGTCCAGGAATCCCAATCGGCCCGGTAAAGGTTATAGTCAAGACCATCAAAGGTAACTGTGCCGATAATATTTCCTGCAGGACTAATAAGATTGTTGTCCATCCAAATCATTACTTCGGTGGTAATTCCTGTTTCAGACGACATTGAATCAGTAGTTACCCAGAATTCGAAGGCCAAGTTGTACGATCCTGCAGCTACCATATCCAGGTCATAGACCACGTAAAATTCATCCAAGTTTTGGATCTTGATCGGTAGTGCCGTATTTGTGGAACTGCTGCTCCAAGGTTTTTTGCCAAACATCACTTCCGGGTACGCCTTGACATTCGAACTGCCACTGGGCCAATCCCAATTCCAGC